>JAZFYH010000048.1:0-4222 GCA_036443475.1 Gammaproteobacteria bacterium
CGCAATTGCCACAGCCTATACATTTATCGTCAATGAACACCTCACCATTAGGCGTTCGATGAATGGCATCGGAGGGACAATCTTTCATGCAATGCGGATGCTCACAGTGCCGACAGGAAGTCGGCACGTGTACGTTGGCAAAGGTGGGCCCGGCTTCGCGATCCAGGCGAGAAACATTGCCGTGCGTAGCTGCACAGGCGCGTTCGCAAAAATCACAGCGTATGCAAAGTGATTCGTCAATCAGTAATACATCGGTGGCTTCACCCAGGCCTTGTTGCATCAGGAACGAAATGATCCCTCCCGCTTCCGGGTGTGCCGCCATGGCCATTTCCTTGGCCAATCGGGTTTCGTATACCTGCTGCACCTTATTGCGCACGAATTCTTCGCGCGCCAGAAGATCCATGAACATTTTTCCGTCGAGTTTAATGACATCGGCTGCAACAGCGGCACGTACGGTCGCACTGCGCGGAGCATCGGATATCAATGCCATTTCGCCGACATACTGTCCGGCCGGTACATAAGCAAGCACGACGTCCTTGCCGTCGATAATGCGCGAAACAGTTACCGAACCACTGCGGATGAGGTAAAGGCAATCACCATCTTCACCCTCGTTAAACAACACGTCACCTGGGCGAAACTTCATTACTTCGGCCGTCTCAACGAGTTCTTTGAGTTTCTCGGCTTCAACACCCGGCGCAATGTTGGCTTGGATAGCGCGCATCAGAAATGTCTCGTCAATGGCGCGTTGCACTTGCGGGACTGAGGCAATCAGCTTCAACATGGAACGACGCGGGGTTTCTACTAACAGGCAGTTTTCTCCGGCAGTGACCGTTGCCGTACGGCGCCGACCGGATATCAACCCCATTTCACCAAAAAACTCGCTTCTGCCTAGTGTCACCAGCGAAGTCGGATCTTCGGGATTAACATCAATATAAACTTGGCCCTCCAGCACAGAAAACACAGTGTTGGTGTAGTCATTTCTCTCGAAAATAACTTCGCCGGGCAAAGGCGCATGCAACACGCTGTCCAATATGAATTCACGAAACTGCAATGCGGTTAATGAACGCAGGTAACGCAAACGGTTTTTTATAAAGTCAAGCATAGAATCGACTGAACGATCCGGAACAACCTTGAATTTTTCCCGCAGCAGGGGTGTATCTGCCGGTTCAACGTCGTTACCCAGGATGTATTCAATGACTTCGTAGCCTTGGTTTAAGGCCTGTTTGATAAGTGGATAACCGGCCAGTGCGCCGACAATATAGAGCCCCGGCACGTTGCTTTCATACGTACCACTGACTGCAGGAATTGCAGTGGGATCATCACTGGAAAATTGCACGCCACAGGATTCAACAAACTTGCGTGGGGGAATTGCGCCCAAACGCGCGATGATTCGATCGCATTCGATGCGCGTGGTGCCTTCCGCTGTGTTCAGAGTTATCGCTGCAGCGTGTTTTGATTCGTCGCCGATTTCTACAACGTTATCGGGTGTGGTTTTGTACAGGCAATCCAGGTTCACCTTGTCGCTTTCAATAGCGGCCAGGATTGCCTGGTTGTTGCCATCCTTGGCACGGCTGAACTCGTCCTTGCGATTCACGATTATGACCTGGTTCTGGTTGGACAGCGCGATGGCATTCTCAATAGCGGCGTCACCGGCACCGATGACCAGGATGGTTTCCCCGTGATACTCGTCGGGATCATCCAACTGATACTGCACCATAGGCAGGTCATCGCCTGGCACGCCCATCTTGCGCAGATTGCCCTGCATGCCAATACCCAGGACCACCGCTTCCGCTTCAACGGCTTCACCTTTCGTCAGCTCCAGCTTGAAGGCCCCTTTTTGGCCGGTAATGCTCTTAACTTCTGTGCTCAGTTTTAAGTTGGCACTCAAATCTTGAGCAGATTTGGCCCAACCGTGCAGGACCTCTTCGCGCTTTCCGGCCTGGAAGGGGACAGGGCTGCGCAACGGCAACACGCCAGGCTCAGCCATGACGTGCTTGCCTTTTTGGTAGAGATAAACGGTATTAGATAAATGCGGTGCCGATTCGAGAAGCACATGGGAGACATCAAGTTCAGCGGCATGACAGGCAGCACCGAGACCACCAGGTCCGGAACCGACAATCGCTACCTTGAATTTTGCCACTCCGACCCGCCCCCAACACAGCGTTGCGACCCGATTCCGGGTATGCTTCCCCCAAAACTAAAGCCAGGACTATTTAGGTATTATTTATTTGCTTTGCGAGGGTAGCAGCAAAGGGTGCACGCGGCAAAACGAAGATGATTGGTGAAAAGGTGATAATAATTCTAAGTTTCCTGCTGGCATTCGGCGTGCACGCAGAAAATGAAATATCGCTGCCTTACCAGTCTGAAGACCTGCATCTTGGTGTAGCCAGCTGCGCCAGCAGCACCTGCCATGGCGCGGCATCCGTATTGCTGGGCACCAATGTGCAACAAAACGAATATCTTGTCTGGCAGCGGGATGATCCGCACGCTACCGCGCTGCGCGTGCTTTATAACGAGCAGTCCAAAGGCATTGCTCTGCGGTTGGGACTAGGCTCACCCGAAAGAGCGGACATCTGCCTGGATTGCCATGCCGATCACCCGACAAGCGCCGCCCGCGGCCCGCGCTTCCAGCAAAGCGACGCTATCGGCTGCGAAGCCTGTCATGGCGGTGCCGAGCGCTGGCTGGACTCACACCGCATGCCGAATCGTACCCATGCCGAAAATATCGCTGATGGGTTATACCCGACCGCTGATACCGCGGCTCGAGCGCAACTCTGCCTGAGCTGTCACCTGGGCAATGCGGATAAGCCTATGACACATGAACTGCTGGGCGCCGGTCACCCGCCGTTGCTTTTTGAACTGGATACCTTTGCTGCCATCCTGCCTTCACATTACAGCTTTGATGAGGACTACCTGGCACGAAAGCCTCTTGCCACGGGGCCACAGGTCTGGAGTATCGGTCAGGCAGAAACCGCGCGAATGATGCTTGCCGGTTTGCAAACCGATGAACGAATCAGTTCTTTGCGTTTTCCTGATTTCGCGTTTTACAAATGCGAAGCCTGCCACCATGCCATTTACGGCAGCAATTACCAAGAAGAAGCCAGACTGGGTACTAAAGCAGGTTATCCACCCTTGGCCGATGCCAGTCTGCGCATGTTGCTGTTAGTTAATGAACAACTGGATGCGGAAGATGCAAACACTGCACTACAACATTTCCGTACTCTGCACCAGGCCGCGACGGTTGGTAGCGAAGATTTGTCCAACGCAATAAACAATTTTTCTGCATTTATTAACACGCTTGCCAACAGGGCAGGGCAACACGACTACACCGAAAAAGATGTCACAGAACTGCTGGTACGCTTGTCCGATCCGGAAGGTATTCTCGGCAAATACCGCAATTATGATGAAGCCGAACAAACCGCCATGGCGCTAGCACTATTGCTTGACTATGCACGACGAGAAAATTATTTTACTGTCGAACAGGTTAGTGCAGTTGAAGGGGCACTCGACAAAATTTACAGTCGGTTAGAGGAACGTGCCAAGTATCTTCCTGAAGGTTTTCTCTGGTCCTTGGCAGAATTCAACAAGCTGATCCGCGCCTCGAAATAACCGGCGCTCACACTATTTGTTATGGGGCTAGGGACATACTTACGTTGAACACCTGGTTGCGCCGTGTTACCCGCTACATTTACCGCCTCGTAACCTACTTGGTAGTTATTATATTTGTGATTTACGCGGTGCGCGCCGTGGATTCCACGCGAAAACCGGATCTCATGCCATGGCACGCGGCGCAATTCGATCAGGAATTCCGCGCCAAATCGGAAACCAACGACGACTGGCAGAACTATCTGGAGTTGGAAACCCGGGTGTTCAAAGAACTTGATGCAAAAGTCATGCAGCGGGTACCGGAAAACGCGCACTTTTCCTACAACCGGTATTCCAAGCGTTCGCGCACGAACCCAACCCAGTTCCAGATTAACTGGAACCGATCTTTCGAAATGCGCCCACGTTCAGAACCCATTGGCACGGCCATCCTAGTGCATGGCTTGACCGACTCTCCATACAGCGTGCGCGCCACGGCAGAAATCCTGCTGGAGGAGGGGTTTTACGTTATCGGGCCACGCATGCCGGGTCACGGCACGGCGCCATCGGGCCTGCTGACCGCTTCCTGGAAGGATTGGGCAGCCGTGGTTCGCCTGGCTGTGGCACATGGCATCGAAAC
>JAZFYH010000049.1:0-3270 GCA_036443475.1 Gammaproteobacteria bacterium
CGGCTGTCTTGTGCGTTCTGATGACAGTTTGATCTCCTACAATGAAGTTACCGTTCACGGAGAAGCAAACATGGCGCACGTGCTGTATGGATTTTCCGGTTCCGGCAACTGTTACAAGATCGAATTATTGTTGCACCAGTTAAATATCGATTTCCGTTGGCAGGAAATCGATATTTCGCGTGGCGAATCACGCACAGCGGAATTCCTGGTTCACTATCCCAATGGCAAGGTTCCCGTGCTCGAGTTACCAGGAGGTGAAGTGATTACAGAATCCAACGCAGCGTTGTGCCACTTGGCGGAAGGCACCTCGTTCATACCACCGCCGGGACTTGCACGAACGCATGTCCTCGAGTGGTTGTTCTTCGAGCAGTACAGCCATGAACCTTACATCGCGGTGCTGCGAGCTGTACGCGGCTTCGGTTTGTATCCACTGAATGAGGAACGGCAACAGGAATGCGAGAGCAAGGGTTACCGTGCATTGGATATTCTTGAACGGCGGCTGGAAAAAGACCGCTTTCTTGCCGGCGAGGAGTACACGGTTGCTGACATTGCCTTGTTTGCGTATACCGATGTAGCGGAAGAAGGGGGATTCGCCATGCACAGGTACCCAGCCATAAACGGCTGGCTGGCTGCCATAAAGTCCACTCCGGGATTCTTCCCCATGCCAACCAGGCATTGAAGACTTAAACGATGCCGGAAGAGCACAACAGGTTAAATATGAAATATCGACGCATGGGAAGGTCCGGTTTGCAATTGAGTGCGCTGTCTTTCGGTTCTTGGGTTACGTTTTCCTATCAGGTAGACGTTGACGACGCACTGGAGTGCCTGCGGATTGCGTACGACACGGGCGTAAATTTTTTCGACAATGCAGAAACCTACGCTCAGGGCAGGTCCGAGTTAATCATGGGCAAGGCGTTCAAAAAACTTGGTTGGTCACGCGATTCATTCTGCGTTTCGAGTAAGGTCTATTTTGGTAGCGTAGCGGATCCGAAACCGACGCAACGCGGATTACACCGTAAACATATATTCGAAGCTTGCGACCAGGCTTTGCAAAGACTGCAGGTCGATTACCTTGACCTGTATTTTTGTCATCGACCTGATCCTGATACACATATAGTTGAAACCGTGCAGGCAATGAGCGACCTGGTCAGGCAAGGCAAAGTGTTTTACTGGGGAACTTCGGAGTGGTCATCTATCCAGTTGGAAGCGGCGTATAGCATTACGGAAAAGTTCGGTCTTGTGCCTCCGTCTATGGAACAGCCGCAATACAACATGTTTGAACGCAAGAAAGTCGAGCGGGAATTTGTACCACTGTTTGCTCAGCATGGACTAGGAACGACGACATGGTCACCGCTCGCTTCAGGCGTACTTACGGGCAAGTATGCGCACGGAATTCCGGATGGGTCTCGCATGGCGGTAAAAGGGTATGAATGGTTGCGCGAGAGCCTTGAATCCGACGAAGGTAAACGCCGCATTCAGGTTGTTGAGGCATTGCGCGGTGTTGCACACGAGTTGGATACAAGTCTTGCCAAACTTGCTATTGCCTGGTGTCTAAGGAATCCGCATGTCAGCACGGTCATCCTGGGTGCGTCGCGAGCTGAGCAGTTGCAGGAAAATTTAGGGGCGCTGGATGTCGTCGAGCGCCTGGACGATGCTGTTTTGCATCGAATTGACCAAATTCTCAGTGGATAGATGTGAATTATTGCCAGGCGCAGATGGCCAATAGTCGGAGCAATCTCTATGCTTTAAGCATACCGGGGAAGGTATAAAAAGGGGCGTTGTCTTGAGTAGCGAAGAAAGAGAACAATCGGAAACGAATGAATCAGCGATCGGTAAAGGCAAACCGCGAATACTCGTGGCTGATGATTCAAAGGTAGTGCGCATTTCCGCTGAAAAAATTCTTGGTGACGAGTTCGACACTGTCCTCGCCGTGAACGGTGAAGACGCCTGGGAAGTGATTTCGCAGGACAATAGTATCCAGGCGGTATTTACGGACCTGGGCATGCCTTATCTAGATGGCTACGGATTGCTGGAGCGAATTCGGAAATCTGATGATGAGGAAATTTCAGGAATTCCGGTAATCGTCGTTACTGGCAACGAAGACGACAACGCTCGCGAAGAAGCACTGGAACATGGCGCTACCGATTTCATTGCCAAGCCGTTCAATCGGATTGACTTGCTGGCACGGGCGCGAACCCACGCCAATTACCGCAGCAAGACGCGTGAGTTGACCAAACAGAACAAAGAGCTCGAAGAATACACGACGGTGGATCGTGTTACGCGGCTTGGTAACAAGCATTATTTCTTTGACAAGCTTGAACAAGATTGGTCTTTCTGCAAGCGTCACCAGCAGGATCTTACAGTTCTGCGTATCGATATCGATAATATCAAGCAGGTAATCAAGTCTGTTGGCAAGGAAGAGTTGATTCCCTTGTTGCGTCAGCTTGGCAGCATTTTCCGGGCATGCATTCGTCGTGAGGACAGCGCAGCACGTATAGAAGCTATCCAGTTCGCCTTGTTGCTGCCAACTTGTAACAATGAAGCTGCTCGCGTCATTGCCAGACGAATCCAGAGCACGGTTCGTGAGGCCATGAAACGGCGCAAGGACAATGTTCTGGATTTGACTCTTAGTATTGGCATGGTTACGCCGACCGAAACACCGGATATTGGTACTGCCGAAATCATGCGACGTGCGGAACAGGTACTGACGACAGCCGCTGCAAAAGGCGGCGGCAAAATCGAGTCATATGAAAAAGGCAAGTCAGTACCCGCGCCTTCACCAAAACCGGATGTTCTTGGGTTGGAAGAGGCGCTCATTATGATAAGCAAAGGGGAAGGCAAGGAAGTGGAACCCCATGTTGGGGAGTTACTGAAAAAGATTGCTCCATTACTTCGCCTGGCAGGAAAAGGACGATTGAAAAAACTTTTTGCAGCCCTGGGAATGAAAACCGAGTAAGCCGGATTTGAACAAGTTAACATCCAGTAAACAGGATACGGATATCGTGTTTGCCCCAAATTTTCTTTTTGTCTCCCTTCCAACCGCGCTCAGCCAGTAAGTGGTGAAATGCACACCGTACGGAGGCGATCACAAAAAGCGGACACGAATCAAATGCAAAAATGCTCAGTGCATCGTGCACGTTGTCCAGATCCAGATTGCATTCCATCGCGATATCTTGAGCGGTGATGGAATAGTCATGCAGGAGTTCAATAATGCCTGGAACGGTTTGTTCCGGTGAAAGTTGTTCACGCATGAGGTACATCCTTGTGTTG
>JAZFYH010000050.1:0-8647 GCA_036443475.1 Gammaproteobacteria bacterium
GCAGGAAAAAACGCCAGCAGGCTCAAGAATAGTAAATCCATCCGCAAACCACCCAGTACGACCGGCCAGAAGCCGTTCGCCTGCGCGACGCGATCGTAATACATGACTATCAGGAGGAAACGCGAAATAGTTGTCACGGCCAAGCCTGCCGCGAAAAACATCAGCACTGGCTTTACCGTACTTTCCCTGAGAACTGCCGCAACCGTCGGTATTATTCGGCGCAACCCACTACCCCCCCGTTTCGGTGTCCGTGATTATGCACGTGCGGCCCCATGTAAACCAAGGAAGAATCAGCGTTAACGTGTAACGCCGCGGAGACTAGCGACGATTACGTAAAGATTTCGTCAATAAAACCAGTCTTCACTATTGCACGAGGCCTTGTGCCCAGTCACTCTATATATATGAGTATGCAGTTCAGCAAAATGCATGGTCTCGGCAACGATTTTGTCGTAATTGACGGCACGGAGGTTGCGGTAATCCTGAATGATAAGCAGGTAAGGCAGCTTTGCGACCGGCACGTGGGAATTGGCTGCGACCAGCTGCTGATAGTGGAATCCTGCCCCAATGCGAATGCCTTCATCCGTATTTTCAATGCCGACGGCTCGATTGCAGAACAATGTGGCAATGGGTTGCGCTGTGTTGCGCGCTGGCTGGCACAACAGAGCATGACTGGCAGCAAGGCGGTACGACTGGCAACCACTGCCGGAACCTACGAGGCGAAATTGGTGGGCGGTGATCAAGTGCGCATCAATATGGGGGTGCCGGCATTCGAACCCGCAGAGATTCCATTCGAAGCCAACGCACGTGCGGAATCTTATGCGCTCAAGATAAATGATTTGAGTTTTGAAATCGGTGCGGTGTCCATGGGGAACCCGCACGCCATATTTCATGTTGAGAACATCAAGAAAACGGCGGTCGGTGAAATCGGACCACAGGTCGAGAAGCATTCACGGTTTCCGGAGCGCGCTAATGTTGCCTTTATGCAAAAAATCAGTGCTGTTGAAGTTCGCCTCCGCGTGTGGGAACGCGGTGCCGGCGAAACACAGGCCTGTGGTTCGAGTGCGTGCGCAGCCGTTGCCTGGGGCCATCTACGCGGCCAGCTTGATGAGAATGTCCGTGTGCGGCTGCCGGGTGGGTGCCTGGAAATCAACTGGCAAGGTGAAGGCGCTCCCGTTTATCTCACCGGACCTGCTACATTTGTATACAGAGGCGAAATCGAAACCTAGGATTGAACGCATCATTCCGCGGAGACACCGATACATGGCATCCGAAATCAAGACGAATTCTGATACCGCGACGCTAAACTTGGAACAAGTCATTGAGTTCCTTGAAGCGAACCCCACCTTCTTTGACCAACACCCTGAACTGCTCATTAACTTGCATGTACCTCATCCGACCGGCACAGCCGTGTCGTTGATAGAAAAACAGGTGGATGTGCTGCGTCAACGCAACAGGCAGTTGGATCGCAAGCTGATTGATTTGCTGGAAGTCGCGCGCGCCAACGAGGCTGCCATTGACCGTATACACCAGTTGACGCTGACTATTGTTGACGCAGTCGATTTGCATGACTTGCTGACCTCTTTGCAGGACAAGTTGCGTAACCGGCTCAATGCAGACTTTGTTGCGATTTTCCTGTTCGTCGGTGACGACGACACGCTGCAGGGATCGCCCGCAGTGCGGGTTGACCGCGATGATCCGCAACTTGAACATTTGCAATCCATTTTGAACGACAACAAAGCCGTGTGTGGTCGCTTACGGCCACAACAACTCGACGCACTATTCGGCGACGATGCAAAGGAAATCGGTTCCACCGCGTTGGTGCCTTTGGGGCAGAAAGCGGAATTAGGTTTACTTGCCATTGCCAGCCGGTCCGAGGATCAGTTTGGTCCCAACCTGGGTACGTCGTTCCTGGTGCGTATCTCTGAATTATTGAGCAGTCGCCTGGGTTCATTGCTCGCCGAGTAACTGGCCGCAATTTTTGTGGACAACAATTGGATTAACGCATTTATCCGTCACCTGCGCGACGAGCGACGACTTTCCACGCATACCATTTCCAATTACAGCCGTGACCTTCAGGCTTTCGTGGATTTTACCAAGCGGTTTCAGTTTGCTTCCTGGGGTGCAATAAGCGTACATGACATGCGTGCATTTGTTGCGGAACGACACCGCAAGGGTCTATCGGCCAGTTCCATTGCACGTGCACTGTCATCGGTACGAACGTTTTTCAATTACCTGATTCGTGAGGGTGAGTTGCGCAACAATCCGGCGCTTGACGTCAGCGCGCCAAAAGGAAAAAAACATTTACCCCGTACGCTTGATCCGGATCGTGTAGCAGGCCTATTGGAAATAAAGGGCAACGACCCCGAGACCTTACGTGACAAGGCCATGTTCGAACTTCTGTATTCGTCCGGATTGCGGCTTGCCGAATTGGTGGGTATGAATATCAATGATGTGGACATCGCCGATGCCACCGTGCGCGTCACCGGCAAAGGAAAAAAGGATCGAAATGTTCCAGTCGGCCGGTATGCACGTGAGGCAGTGGGCGTTTGGCTTAAAAATCGCAGCCAGCTCGCCAGCCAAGACGAAACTGCGATGTTTGTCAGTAAGAAGGGCAAACGCATCAGTCCGCGCACCGTGCAATACCGCCTGAATATGTGGGCGAAAAAACTTGGCCTGGGTGAAAGTGTGCACCCGCACATGCTGCGGCATTCCTTTGCCAGCCATATATTGGAATCCAGCGGTGACTTACGTGCCGTGCAGGAAATGCTCGGCCACGCAGACATTTCTAGCACTCAGATTTATACCCACCTTGATTTTCAGCACTTAGCCCACATATATGACAAAGCCCATCCACGGGCGAAAAAGAAAACTTGATCTTTTGCTGCCTGGTTATGTTGCGCCACGCTCTTGTCTGGTCATTTAAAATCGCACTGACGCGCCGGAATTCTTGGCCCTTTGCCCAACACTCCAGGCGGCTTGGCTCCCGCGGGTCAGATCGCGTCGCGCCCCGTCAACCGGCAAGATCTCGGTGTTTTGGGACGTAAGGACTTGAAAGTACGCCTCTGCTAGCGAGTTTTGCTATCTTTATGGACCCCATTTATCCAGGGATACAGAAGGAAAATTATGGACCAATATCGCGGCACCACCATTGTCTCCGTGCGGCGCAACAACCGTGTCGCCATCGCGGGCGATGGTCAGGTTTCCATGGGCAATACCATCATGAAAGGCAATGCCCGCAAGGTACGCCGTATGTTTGAAGACCGCGTAATCGCTGGATTTGCCGGCGGCACCGCGGACGCGTTCACCCTGTTCGAGCGTTTCGAGGAAAAGCTCATCAAGCATTCCGGCAACCTCACCCGCGCTGCCGTGGAGCTTGCCAAGGATTGGCGCACTGACAAGATATTGCGCCACCTGGAAGCATTGCTCTGTGTGGCCGACAAGGACGCTTCGTTCATAGTATCCGGCAACGGTGATGTGATTGAGCCGGAGGACGGGCTCATGGCCATTGGCTCCGGTGGTCCATTTGCCCAGGCGGCCGCGCGCGCGTTACTCGACAACACCGACATGAACGCACGTGAAATCTGTGAACGCGCGTTGAACATTGCCGGCGACATCTGCGTGTTTACCAATCAGAACATTACCGTAGAGGAACTAGGAAGTTAATTACCTGTTTCTCGGAGCCTGGTGCAGACGAACATGCAAAAATTCGGTGTTTATTTTCCGGCAAGGCAAATGGCCACGAGAAAGCGGAGTGTGCACGACCAGTACATGAGTATTTCGAGTGGACATTTTACGCAGTCGGGGAATAAACAACGGATTTTTAAAGGAATGGAATAAAATAAATGTCTACCATGACACCAAGAGAAATCGTACAAGAACTGGATAAACATATTGTTGGCCAGGAAGACGCCAAGCGCGCAGTTGCCATTGCGTTACGCAATCGCTGGCGACGCATGCAACTTGATGAGGCTATGCGCAGCGAAATCACGCCCAAGAATATCCTGATGATCGGCCCAACCGGTGTGGGTAAAACCGAAATTGCGCGACGCCTGGCGCGATTGGCGAATGCGCCGTTTATAAAAGTGGAAGCGACAAAGTTTACTGAAATCGGTTACGTCGGTCGTGAAGTCGACTCCATAATCCGTGACCTGGCAGACAACGCGGTAAAAATGGACCGTGAAGCCGGGTTGGAGCGGGTGAAATATCGTGCCGAAGAATTGGCAGAGGAAAGAATTCTGGATGCGCTGTTGCCGCGTCCGCGTACTGTTGGCTTTGCCAACGAACCCGCTCCGGCAGAAGACGCTTCTTCTACCCGACAGAAATTTCGCAAAATGCTGCGTGAAGGCGACATGGATGAAAAGGAAATTGAGCTTGATATAGCCGTAATGCAAATGGGTGTGGAGATCATGGCGCCACCTGGCATGGAGGAAATGACCTCGCAGTTACAATCCATGTTCCAGAATTTGGGAGGTGGCAAGCGACAGACGCGTAAATTGAAAGTAAAAGACGCGTTGAAACTAATCATAGACGAGGAAGCACACAAGCTTGTTAACGAGGAAGAGATCAAGCTCAAGGCAATCGAAAACGTGGAACAGAACGGCATTGTATTTATTGACGAGCTCGACAAGGTTTGTGGTCGATCGGATCATTCCGGTCCTGATGTTTCACGCGAGGGCGTACAGCGTGATTTGTTGCCACTAGTGGAAGGCTGCACTGTCAGCACCAAGTACGGGATGGTGCGCACGGATCATATTTTGTTTATTGCCTCGGGTGCTTTTCACTTATCAAAACCGTCTGACTTGATACCGGAGTTGCAAGGCCGTCTGCCCATCAGGGTGGAACTTAATGCCCTCAAGACCGAAGATTTTGAGCGGATTCTCGTTGAACCTGACGCATCGCTGACAGAACAGTACGCCGCGCTACTGGGTACGGAAGGTGTCGGCTTGGAGTTCACGCAGGATGGCGTACGACGCATTGCCGAAGTGGCGTTTGAAGTCAATGAACGCACTGAGAACATTGGTGCACGACGCCTGCACACCGTGATGGAGCGTCTGGTAGAAACGGTTTCCTTTGAGGCTTCAGATAAATCAGGAAGTTCGCTAATCATTAATCGTGATTATGTGGACGCGCATCTGAATGAGTTGGTAAAAGATGAAGACCTGTCGCGCTACATATTATGAGCATACCCAAGCCAACTCACATTAAAGCGCGTACAAAATCGAAACTGCTTGAGCTCAAATTCGACAACGGCGAAAACTTCAGCCTGCCGTTCGAGTACCTGCGTGTCTTTTCCCCGTCCGCGGAGGTGCGTGGTCACGGTGGGCCCATGTTGCTTATTTACGGCAAGGAAAATGTGGGCGTAGCCCGGGTGGAGCCGGTTGGTAACTACGCAGTGCGGCTGGTGTTCGACGACGGCCATGACACCGGTATTTTTTCCTGGCCGGTGCTGTACGAACTGGGCCGGGATCACGAGATGAATTGGCAGGATTACCTGGCGCGTCTGGAGAAAGGCGGCATTCGACGTAACGCGTAGTCAACTGGGGTTGCTCATAAGGCCCTGCTAGAATGCTCCTCCCTTTGTCCTGAGCGGATAGTTAAGGTGTCTAAGGCCGGTAAAACAACAGATTTCGGTTACCAGGAAGTTGCCTGGAAAGAGAAGGCGTCCCGCGTAAAGGGCGTATTCGATTCCGTTGCCGACAATTACGACCTGATGAACGACCTGATGTCCGCTGGTGTACACCGCTTGTGGAAGAAATTTGCGCTGTCGCGTAGCGGACTGAAGATGGGTCAGTCAGGGTTGGATATCGCAGCAGGCACGGGTGATTTGGCACGCGGTCTGGCGAAACGAGTCGGCGCTGCGGGCCAGGTTGTGTTGACAGACATTAATGCCACCATGCTGGCTAACGGCAGGCGGCGCATGATCGATTCCGGTTACGTCGGCAATATCTTTTATGCACAGGCCAACGCGGAATGTCTGCCATTTGCGAACCAGTCGTTCCACTGCATCACCATCGGCTTCGGTCTACGAAATGTGACCGACAAGCCGGCTGCTTTACGTTCCATGTTTCGCGTATTGCGTCCAGGTGGACGCTGCCTGGTACTGGAATTTTCCAAACCGACATCCGTTGCCGTGACCAAGCTCTACGATGCCTACTCGTTTCGTGTGTTGCCTTGGCTGGGCAAACGGGTTGCAAAAGATGCGAACAGTTATCAGTACCTTGCAGAGTCCATACGCATGCACCCCGATCAGGAAACATTGCAAACCATGATGACCGAAGCAGGCTTTGAAGACGTGACCTATTTCAATCTCAGCGGTGGCATTGTCGCGCTGCATGTTGGCTATAAATATGACTAGTCCCTTGCGAGTACACGGATTCTACCGTTATGTCTGAGCGTCTTCGACTACCCACTCCGGTTTGCCAGGCCATGGAACAGGCCATTGCCATTTACTTGGGCGATAGCTTGCAAGCGAAAAATATCTTACATGCCATGCGCGGTCGTGCAGTAGCAATCGAACTACGCGAACTCAATTTGGTGTTCTACATGTTGTCTAAAGAGGACGGCATGCATGTCAAACCGGACTACGACGATGAACCGGCGGCAACAGTAAGTGGTACCTTGCCGGCCATGCTGCGCGCCGGCATCTTGCGAGACGGCATTCCAGAAGGTGTGCGGTTCGGCGGTGATGTAGAGCTTGGTCAGAATTTTCAGAAACTGTTGCAAGAAATCGACTTTGACTGGGAGGAACAACTGGCACGCGTCGTCGGCGATCTGGCAGCAAGACAAATCGGAAATGTTGTGCGCAGTTTGCACGGCTGGAGTAAGCAGACACTGAAAACGCTGGGCAAGGATATTGCAGAGTACCTGCAGGAAGAAACCGGAGACTTGCCACGCCGCGAGGAAGTTGCACAGTTTATTAATGATGTGGACGAATTACGTGACGCGGTAGAACGAACCGCGGCACGTGCCAGTAAGGTATTGAATCAAGGCGATAGCAAACTATGATTGGCGCAATACGCCAGTTGTTGCGCATTCTGCGTATCCAGCAAGCGTTTATTCGTCACGGTCTGGATGAAATTATTTTCACCACGCACTTCTTCCGGCCGTTGCGATTCCTGTTATTCATGTTGCCGTGGAACTGGTTCCGCTCAGAACGTGATCCGCGTGGTGCACGTATCCGACGCGCGCTGGAAGACCTTGGACCGATTTACGTGAAATTTGGTCAAATGCTGTCGACCCGCCCCGACCTGCTGGCACCTGACATCGCTGAAGAACTTGCGGAATTACAGGACAACGTGCCGCCTTTCGATGGCCAGATTGCCAGCCGAATTATTGAGAAGTCGCTTGGACAATCACTGCAGGACTGTTTCAGCGAGTTTGAGAGTGTGCCTATTGCGTCGGCATCCATCGCACAAGTACATGCCGCGACTCTGAAAACCGGCCAGGATGTAGTGGTCAAGGTCTTGAGGCCGGGCATTGAGAAAGTCATTCGCCAGGATCTGGACCTGCTCTTCTTCGGCGCCGGCCTGGCACAACGCTACTGGCGCGAGGGCCGCCGCCTGCGACCCGTCGAAATCGTGCGTGAGTATGAGAAAACCGTAATCGACGAACTCGATCTGATGCGCGAAGCGGCTAACGCGGCACAGCTGCGGCGTAACTTTGAAGATTCTGAACTGCTGTATGTGCCCGAAGTGTACTGGGATTTCACGCGCCGTGACGTCATGGTCATGGAACGGATACACGGCATCCCGATTAGTGCCACTGACGAATTACGCGCCAACGACACCGACCTGAAAGTGTTGGCAGAACGCGGTGTTGATATCTTTTTTACGCAGCTCTTCCGGCATAACTTTTTTCATGCCGACATGCATCCCGGCAATATTTTTGTGGACAACGCCGATCCCTCCAGACCACGTTATATAGCCGTGGACTTCGGTATTATCGGCACGCTGAGTCCACGTGACCAGCATTATTTGGCAGAAAACTTTCTGGCATTTTTCAAGCGTGATTACAACCGCGTTGCAGAACTTCACGTCGAGTCCGGCTGGGTACCGGAAGGCACTCGTGTGGATGAGTTCGAAGCAGCAATACGTACAGTCTGCGAACCGATATTCAACCGCCCATTAAAAGAAATTTCTTTCGGTAACCTGTTATTGCGCCTATTCCAGACAGCAAGACGGTTCAACATGGAAATACAACCGCAACTCGTGTTGTTACAGAAAACGCTGCTGAACGTAGAAGGTCTTGGTCGTGAGCTCTATCCCGAGCTAGACTTGTGGAAGACAGCCAAGCCTTACCTGGAGAGATGGATGGACGAACAAGTTGGCGCACGTGCCATATTCAACAAATTGAAAGATTCACTGCCTGGCATGAGTGAAACCCTGCAGGAAATCCCGACGCTGGCGCATAACGTACTGCGCCAGGCCGCAGACGGTAAGTTACGCATCGACTGGCATAGTGATGACCTTACGGGTTTGCGACGTGATCTTCAGTCACGGCATCGTGCTACGGTTGCTGCGGTGGGTTCTGCTGGATTGTTGATCAGCGGCGCTGTCATGTTGGGCATGTCTGTACAACCGTTATGGTTGGGTTGGGCCACTTTGAGCACTGGTGTGGTAGCACTATTGATTGGCGTATTCCAGGACTA
>JAZFYH010000051.1:0-3364 GCA_036443475.1 Gammaproteobacteria bacterium
ACAGGTAAGCGCAAACGCTTTAACGTTCAGTTTCATGGCAAGACCTCCTTGCACTTTTTAATCATCTAAAGTTGATTGAACGTCGTAATTATAAGAGTAGATGAAAATGGATTAGAGCAATGGAATCAGACACTCTTAAGGAGAAAAGAGGACAGATTAGCGGGTAAAATCAATTGAAAAATCAACAAGTTAAGTTTGATCTAGGGGTCAGACTCGAATTTAATCTTATTTCTTTATTTGTTTGACCCACCTAACATCAAAATAAATTCCATGACTTTACTAGTTACGTTACATAAAGAACAAAACCCGCCAACCGGCGGGTTTCAAAAATCGAGTCTGACCTTATTTAATTCAGATCCCATTTAATCCAAACACACAGAATAAAAACGGAACGGATTCAGGCGGGCGGTGCCTAACTTGGTAACGCTCAGACCCGCAAGCGAGAATCGCGCCGACGTTCTATTTCGGTCAGCAATTTCTTGCGCAGGCGAATGCTATGGGGAGTCACTTCCAGCAATTCATCGTCATCGATAAATTCAAGCGCCTGCTCGAGCGAGTAGCGGACTGGAGTGGTCAGCACGATATTTTCATCGCTGCCAGCGGCACGAATATTGGTCAACTGTTTTGCCTTGGTGGGGTTAACGACCAGGTCGCTCTGGCGGCTATGGATACCAATAATCATGCCTTCGTAAACGGCATCGCCATGACTGCTCATGAGTTTACCGCGTTCCTGCAAATTAAAGAGCGCATAGGCAAGTGCTTTGCCGGCAGCCATTGAAACCATCACACCATTATTTCTTTGTCCCAACGTGGCGGGTACATAGCGGTCATACTTGTCGAATACATGGTAAAGCTGCCCAGTGCCTGACGTAGCGGTCAGGTACTCAGTTCGAAAACCAATCAAACCGCGCGTCGGGATTCTATATTCAAGCCGCACGCGACCTTTTCCATCCGGTGTCATGGTCAGCAGTTCACCCTTGCGCTCAGCTAGGCGGGTCATTACTGCACCTTGATAGTCTTCCTGGAAATCGACAGTGAGCTGCTCCCACGGCTCCAGTTTGACGCCGTTCTCCTCGTGGATGATGACTTCCGGCCGAGATACCGCGAGCTCAAAACCTTCGCGACGCATAGTTTCAATGAGTACTGAAAGGTGTAGCTCGCCGCGCCCGGATACACAAAATTTATCCGGATCTTCCGTAGCATCGACGCGTAACGCAACATTGTGTTTCAGTTCCGTTTCCAGGCGCTCGCGAATCTGGCGACTGGTAAGAAACTTGCCGTCCTGCCCGGCAAACGGCGATTTATTGACTTGAAAGGTCATGCTGATGGTCGGTTCATCGATATCGAGTGCTGGTAGACCCTCGGGATAATCTTTTGGACAAAGCGTATCGGAGATTGCGAGATCATCGATGCCGCTGAATACAATAATATTGCCAGCGCTTGCTGTTGATATCTTTTGTCGCTTGAGGCCATGAAACCCAAACAACTCGAGAATCTTTCCGTTTCTCACTGAGCCGTCCGCAGCAACAATACTGACCGGTGAGTTCGCAGCAACCTGCCCACGCTGAATTCGGCCGATACCCAGCACGCCGACATACGGATCGTAGTCGAGACTGGAGACCTGTAACTGCAAAAAACCCGTGGTATCGACGGCCGGCGGTGAAACCTTCGAAACAATCGCTTCGAACAGCGGTGTCATATCGCCCTGGCGCGCATTAGAATCAGTGCTGGCATAGCCATGCAGCGCCGAGGTGTAAATTACGGGGAAATCCAATTGTTCGTCCGTGGCGCCAAGGCGGTCAAACAAATCAAAAGTCTGATCCAGCACCCAATCCGGACGGGCCCCATCGCGATCAATCTTGTTAATCACAACAACCGGCACAAGCCCCCTGGCAAATGCCTTTTGGGTTACAAATCGCGTCTGCGGCATCGGCCCTTCGACTGCATCCACCAAGAGCAGCACGCTGTCGACCATTGACAGCACGCGTTCAACTTCACCGCCGAAGTCAGCGTGTCCAGGCGTATCGACAATGTTGATGCGGTAACCCCGCCAGAGGATGGAAGTATTCTTCGCCAGAATCGTAATGCCGCGTTCCCGCTCCTGGTCGTTTGAGTCCATCACCCGCTCGAGTACGCCCGCGCGCGGCCCCAGTGTTCCCGACTGCTGCAACAGCTGGTCCACCAAGGTGGTCTTGCCATGATCGACATGGGCAATAATGGCAATGTTGCGAAGTTGCTCGATATTGGGCATCGGATAATCTGTGGGGCGAATCAAAAGTGGCGCGGATTATAGAGAGGGCAGGCAATAATTGATACAGCTGCAAGGGCCATGCCGCGGCTTGCTGTAACCCTTGCGGATGTAGGGGCTGCTCGATGAGCTGGTCATTTAATTCGAGTCTGACCCATCTATTTATGAATAAGGGGACCAGGAAAATCCTTAAAATTGTGGTCTGTCTCCTATTTTGAAAAAAAGGTACTGACCCCTTTTTTCGAACGCGCCGTTGCTATAATTTCGAGCCTGATTTGCGGCGGATTGCTGTTCGGCCGGCGTGCCGTCGGGGGAGAAAAAATAATGGCACTCACAATTCAATCAACCGCATTTAATCATAATGCTCATATACAAACACGCTACACTTGTGAAGGTGACGACATGGCGCCGCCGTTGCAATGGCAGGGCATTCCTGAGGCAGCGCGCAGTTTGGTATTAATCGTTGATGATCCGGATGCACCGGACCCCGAGGCGCCAAAAATGACCTGGGTTCATTGGGTGCTATTCAATATACCAGTCGACGCTGAAGGTTTGCCGGATGCCGCCGCCTTAAGTGATTTACCGGCCGGAACCGAGGAAGGATTAAATGACTGGGGACGGACCGGATACGGGGGGCCCTGTCCGCCGATCGGACGGCATCGCTATTTCCATAAACTGTATGCTTTGGATGCGGTACTCGAAAATTTAAATCAACCAAGCAAAGCGCAATTGGAGACGGCGATTCAAGGCCACGTAATCGCTGAGGCCGCGCTCATTGGGACCTACCAAAAGCAAAAATAGTTAGGAAAAAGGGTACTTACCCCTTTTTCTTTTCTACAATTGTTAATTATGCGGTCGCAGTTTTCTTCTGAGAACGATAGCATCTAATAAAACTTGCGCCTCTTCTCTATCAGTTAACAATGCTTCAAATAGTTCAGGTGAAAATCCCCAAGCCCGATAATCACCGGGCGGCAACATTTCTGCCCTTTCTACCTTCACATCAATTTCAGTTCTCTCGAGATACTCTGTCAAAACATCCTTGGCCTTCTCATACTTACCAAGCTTGTATAAAATTCTTCCAATATCGAGCAACACATAATAGGTGCCGATCTCTGG
>JAZFYH010000052.1:0-9678 GCA_036443475.1 Gammaproteobacteria bacterium
CTCAGCTTATTGAGCTCATCGGCCATTTTTGCGTTTTTCACATAAATCTTTTGCTTATTAGCCAGTTTATCACAAAGGGCGATATCGCTATGTTTTACCCAAGTATTAATCAACTAACGCATTGCGAGGAGATAACCATGAAAGCAGTAGTAATCAGAGAATTTGGCGACTTTGACGTGTTACAAGTTGAAGAAGTCCCAACACCCAAGCCCCGTGCCGGCTATGTATTGATCAAAATCCTGGCCGCGGGCATTAATCGCTTTGAAGACTATTTGCGCGAAGGCTCGGTAGTGCCCGAGCTAGCTTTTCCCCACATTCTGGGCGCAGATGCGGCCGGTGAAATCGCCGCATTGGGCGACGGCGTCACCGGTTTCAAGGTGGGCCAACGGGTGATACCGGTATCCGGCTACCCGACCAGTCCCGAGGAACGAGACATCAGCCCGGCTGCGACCGCACCAAGTTTTGCGTTATTGGGCCTGCAGATCCCGGGTACCTACGCGCAGTACGTCGAAGTTCCGGCACATTTTGTTTTGAAAGACGACACCGGTCTTACGCCTGAAGAAGTGGCCACGCTGCCCGTGGTGCTATCCACCAGTGTACGTGCCGTGAAAACCGTTGGCGGCGTTAAAGCCGGCGACAAGGTGTTGATTCATGCCGGCGCTGGCGGCGCAGGCAATATGCAGATCCAGGTTGCCAAAGCACTGGGTGCGGAAGTTGCGACGACGATTCGTCAGGACAGCAAGGTTGAGGTGGCACGGAAAGCCGGCGCCGACCTTATTATCAACACGACGAATGAAGATTTTGTGGCAAAAGTACAGGAATGGAGCAACGGCGGTGTCGATGTTGTGATCGATTCACTCGGTGGCGAGGTGCTTCCGAAAAGCATTGAAGCCGCGAGACCGCTGGGAACTATCGTCGCTTACGGTTTTGCTGACTCGCCGAATGTCAGTTTCGACATTCGCAGTCTCTTCTTTGCTCAAAAACGCCTGGTCGGAACTATGGCAAGTGACAAGTCGGATCTGGAAGCCGGATTGGAAATGCTCAAAGACGGCAAAATCAAGCCGATCGTCGACCGCACATTGCCATTGAAAAAAGCAGCGGAAGCGCATCGGTTGCTCGCGACCAGTCAAATCGCTGGCAACGTTGTGTTGCTGCCTTGGGCCGTATAGCAGTTAACCATAATCGGAACCGGAGGTTGTTCAATCCCCCCTACTGAACCTCCCCTAAAACCTCCGGTTCCCATTTATTAGGAGACAAGAAATGCCCTACATAAACATAAAGGTTACTGATGAAGGCGTTTCACGCCAGCAGAAGGAACTGTTGATTTCCGGTGTAACGGAATTACTGCAGGACGTGCTCGGAAAAGATCCGAAGTTTACCCATGTGGTCATTGACGAAATCCCCACTGATAACTGGGGTGTAACCGGCATGACGACCACTGAATTTAGAGAGAAGGAATCAAACAATGATTGATTATTATTTTTGGACCACGCCCAACGGTTACAAGGCGCTGCTGTTTCTGAAAGAAACGGCACTGGATCATCGTATCCAACCGATTAATATCAGTCGGGGCGAACAGTTTGATCCTGAATTTCTGCGTGTATCGCCCAATAACAAAATCCCGGCAATTGTCGACCACAATCCGGTTGACGAATTTGGTCCAATTACCCTGTTCGAATCCGGCGCCATTCTCACTTATCTCGCCGATAAGACTAGGCAGTATTTGCCGCGTGACGCGCGCGGCCGCGCGAAAGTTTTGCAATGGCTGAATTGGCAAATGGCAGGGATTGGCCCGATTTTTGGTCAAAACCTGCATTTCAGCGCGTACGCATCCGAGCAACTTCCCTATGCGATCGACAGATTTAAAAATGAAACCTCGCGCTTACTGATGGTGCTCGACAAACAACTGGACACACGTGAATACATTGCCGGCGACTATTCCATTGCTGATATGGCGATTTATCCCTGGATCTTCAAATACCCGCAACTGGACCTCGATTTAAGCGAGTACTTGAACGTGAGTCGTTGGTTTCAACAAATCGCAGAACGGCCGGCGACTGTTGCTGCCTACGAGACGGGCGCGCTTATCAATACACAACCGACGTTTAGTGAAGCATCACGTGATATTCTGCTCGGCCAAAGTGCTGAGACACTAGCGCATACGTAATTGACCCATTCTTTATCAGGAAACAAGACAATGAGTTACGACTACCGCTTCCAGCATCTCAAAACGGGAATAATCATGGATGATATGCGTTTTGGAAAATCATCCTTGAAAGCCGGTAATGAATTCCCGGAATTCAATCTTGCAACGGTTACCGGTAATTCTATTGGCAAAACGGATTTTGCCGGGACTAAACCAATGTTGCTGATTTTCGGCTCCGCCAGTTGCCCGATGACGGTCAGTACCATCCCGGTATTAAAGCGTCTCTACAAAGAGTTCGGGGCGGACGTAGAGTTCGTAACCCTGTATGTACGTGAAGCGCATCCCGGCGAGTATATTCCGCAACCGCAAACCGCGGAGGAAAAACACAAGCACGCGTTCGACTTTCAATCAGATTACGAGCTGCCATGGACTGTAGCGGTGGATGATATAGACGGCCGCCTGCACCAAGTATTGGATCCTAAGCCCAATGCTGCATTTTTAATGGGTTCGGATGGAAAAATCGCTTTTCGCTCATTATGGGCCGGCGATGAAACAGCCTTGCGCGCGGCGCTGCAGGCGATAAGTGGCGGTGAGAAACCAAGTAAACCGCAAAGTACAGCCATGTTCGGCCCGATATCCCGTGGTATAGGTGTGATTGACCAGGTTCTCGCTGCCGCAGGCCCACGGGCGCAACGCGAAATGTGGTTCGCCGCGCCACCATTGGCGATCATGGCGAAGCTCGTCAGCCTGGTCCGCTCCATATTCCAGCGGTCGTAGTAGTACAAGCGTGAATCGTGCCGAATGAATCAGTCGCTCGGGTTCCTTGGTAAAAACCCTTAACAACCCTATGCCAACCCCCTGCGCGAAGTCGGGATGTGCAATTCCAATAGATACGATGGATCAGATTAATAAGCATTATTCCTTGCCGGGTTGAAGGGGATGATTGATGTGGATTACGCCGCTGGGCAAATACTCTGCCGCAAAACTGTAAAAACAGGTGCAATCAGTCACAGTAGCGATATAAAGTAGCCTTCCTGCTGCGACGGTCAACGGTCGGAACGAAAAGCCGGATATATCCACCAAACGTGGCTTTTTTTTGGAAAAACAGGTATGGGCAAACCCAAGGAAACTGAAAATCCGATGGCTGGTCTAGCCGTTAAGCAACACTCGTTCAACCTGGATGAACTGTTGCAATGCGCTAAGGGTGAACTGTTCGGTCTGAATAATGCCCGGTTGCCTTTGCCGAATATGCTAATGCTGGACCGGATCGTCGAAATAAATGATGACGGCGGGCAATTCGGCAAAGGGGAAATCATCGCGGAACTCGATATCAAACCGGATTTATGGTTTTTCGACTGCCATTTTGCCACCGATCCGGTCATGCCTGGCTGCCTGGGACTGGATGCGCTATGGCAACTGGTCGGATTTTTCCTGGGATGGCTTGGAAACAAAGGCAAAGGCCGGGCCCTGGGTGTGGGTAAGGTAAAATTCGGCGGCCAGGTACTGCCAAAAGCGAAAAAAGTGACCTACCACCTCCAAATTAAAAGGGTGATTACGCGCAGGCTCTGTATGGCCATTGCCGACGGCACCGTTGCAGTGGATGGCCGGGAGATCTATACCGCAGAAAATCTTCGTGTGGGCTCGTTTATTTCGACGGACGACTTTTAAGGACTCAGCAATGAAGCGCGTAGTCATAACTGGAATTGGTGTCGTTTCCTGTCTCGGTAATGACAAGGCAAGTGTGGTCGATTCGTTACGCCGGGGAAAATCTGGAATCAGCTATAACGAAAGTTATGCGGAAATTGGCCTGCGCAGTCATATCTCGGGCCGGGTCGACATGGATGTCACTGAACATATCGATCGCAAAATCCACCGCTTCATGGGCGACGCGGCCGCTTACGCTTACATTGCCATGCAACAAGCCATTGATGACGCCGGCCTTGACGAGAACCAGGTATCAAATCCGCGTACCGGTCTGATCGCGGGATCGGGCGGTGCGTCAACCGCCAATACGGTAATAGGTGCCGATAAACTCCGCGAAAAAGGCATTCGACGGCTCGGTCCCTACCTTGTCCCGCGCACTATGGGTAGCACGGTTTCTGCCTGCCTGGCCACGCCGTTCGGCATAAAGGGCCATAACTATTCCATTACTTCGGCTTGCGCAACCAGCACACATTGCATTGGCAACGCCATGGAACAGATTCAAATCGGCAAACAGGACATTATATTTGCCGGTGGCGGCGAAGAAGATCATTGGTCCTTGACCATGTTGTTTGATGCCATGGGTGCGTTATCCAGCAAGTACAACGATACGCCTGAAACCGCATCACGCCCCTATGATGTCGCGCGTGACGGTTTTGTAATTGCTGGCGGCGGCGGCATGCTGGTACTGGAAGAGTTGGAACATGCCCGCGCACGCGGCGTAAAAATATATGCCGAACTGGTCGGTTACGGTGCGACTTCGGACGGCTCTGACATGGTTGCGCCATCGGGCGAAGGTGCTGTCC
This sequence comes from Gammaproteobacteria bacterium, assembly GCA_036443475.1. Lineage (GTDB taxonomy): Bacteria > Pseudomonadota > Gammaproteobacteria > Natronospirales > JAZFYH01 > JAZFYH01. The sequence continues at coordinate 4,654 of JAZFYH010000052.1, forward strand.
GCTGCATGCACCTTGCGCGCGCCAGCGTTGATGCGCCGATTGATTACGTTAACACCCATGGCACCAGCACACCGGTCGGTGACACAGCGGAACTCAGTGCTCTACAGGAAGTGTTTGGCGAACAGATCCCACCTTTCAGTTCATCCAAATCCCTGTGTGGGCATTCACTCGGCGCAGCCGGCGTGCATGAAGCCATTTTTTGTTTGTTGATGATGGACAACGATTTTATTTCCGCCTCGGCAAACATTCAGGATCTGGATCCAGCGGCTGAGGGCATGCCGTTAATCAGAGACTGCCGGGAAAATGCCGGCCTAAATACCGTAATGAGCAACAACTTCGGTTTCGGCGGTACCAATGCCTGCTTGGTTTTTCAGCGTCTGGATCCCACTTAAAAGCGCCACCTTTTTTAATGCGGCAAACCTGTGCTATTGGTACAAGCCTCGCTATCCTCTGACTTCCACCAACGGAATCATTATTGATTGTTTAATTGGAGAAATATTATTGCCAATCCATAGAGGCGGGAAAATCACTGCAATGTAATTTTTACGCGCTGCCGCAAAGCAGGTAAGACCTCTGCCTCGAACCAGGGGTTCTTTTTCAACCAATTGATGTTGCGCGGACTGGGATGCGGCAGTGGGAAAATGCCGGGTTGGTATTTGCGCCAGGACTTTACAACCTCGGTGACGCTTTTCTTTCCGGTATCGCGCAAATGCCAGGCTTGTGCATACATACCTATAACCAAAACCAACTTTATCCGTTTCATCCTGGCGATTACTTTCTCCCGCCACTGTTCAGCGCATTCCGGGCGCGGCGGCAGATCGCCTGACTTGCCTCGGCCTGGATAACAGAACCCCATAGGCAGGATGGCTATTATTGCTGGATCGTAAAACTTTTCCCGGTCTATTCCCATCCAGTCACGTAGCCGGTCACCACTTGGATCATTAAACGGTATGCCGGTTTCATGTACACGGGTTCCCGGCGCCTGTCCGGCAATCAGGATTTTCGCAATACTGGATATCTGAAATACTGGTCGTGGTCCGAGTGGTAAATGTTCCGCACAAATTGTGCAGCGCCTGATTTCTGCGGATAATTTCTGGAGAGTATTGCGAGCCACTTGTTTACAAGCAGCATTTACTGCGTAACGGGCACAAGTTGCAATTCAACGCGTCGGTTCGTCTTCCGCCCCTCGAGGGTAGTATTGGTAGCAATAGGTTGTAATTCTCCGTACCCGACAACCGCAATACGCCGTTGTGTAACTCCCGCATCAACCAGAAAACGGGCTACTGACATGGCACGTTTTTCAGATAATTGTTGATTGTAGTTTTCCTCGCCGACGTCATCAGTGTGGCCATAAATGGCTACCTGTGTTTTTTCATATTCAACCAGCACATCGGCGATGGGGGCCAGTAGTTGTTTCATGTTGCTGCGCAGGAAAAAACTGTTCGAACCAAACATTGAGCCACCCGGTACGCTAAGCGTGATGTTGTTGCCTTCACGCTTGATAGTGATACCACCGTTAGCAAGTAGTTGTAACAACCTTGCTTCTTGAATATCCATGTAATAGCCGACATCACCACCAACCAGTGCATCGTTGTCAGCGGTAACCAGGGATTGGCGATGTCTGCTTCTGGCCTCTACTAAGTTTTGCGGATCGAGCACGGCAACGCTTAAAGGCCTGGGATCCTGTGACCGTGCCGGCCTGCGTACCTTAGAGGTACTTACGGCCTGAGTTGTCGGTTTGGTTGCAGGGGGTGTTTCATCGGTTTTGGTAGCCGGTTGCAGAAAGCAGGCGGAAAGCCCCAGCGACATGCTGAAAACCAGGACGCCTTGCATTGTTCTGAGCACTGCCATCGGTTCTCCGCGCTGCCCCAACCCCCGGACTGGCTAAGGTATCCCTAACAGCAATGTCTTGCCAGTAGGCGGGTCGTTTTCCCTGGCAATGTTGCAATGCGCGGGTAAAGAATCAACGGCGTTTGCGGCGGCGACGTTCGCGATGCGAGCGGAAAAAATCGTGGAACTTGCTGGCTGTAAGCGGTTTGCTGAACAAATAGCCCTGGCCATAGTTGACTTTATGCTCCACTAGCCAACTGACCTGCTCCGGCGTTTCAACCCCCTCGGCAACCGTGTCCAGTCCCAGCGACTTGGCCATATCAATTACGTGCCCAATAACATTGCTGGTCACCGCATCCGTTCCAATGGCATCGACGAACGATTTGTCAATTTTCAAAGTATCCAGCTCAAAACTCTCCAGGTAGGAAAGGCTCGAATAACCCGTACCAAAATCATCAATGGCAACTTCGTGCCCACGCTGTCTGAATGCTCTAATAAGGGAACGTGATGTTTCGCTGTTAACCAGTGCGCGTTCAGTGATTTCCAGCTTGATGGCACTGGTTGGCACGTTAGCCTGTTCCAAGTATTCCGACATTGCTCGACCGAACTTCTCGCTTTCAAGGTCTTCGGGTGCAAGATTCAAGTTAATGCGCAGATCGGAGAATTCCTGCAATAGCTTGCCAAGATCGCTCAGCGTGGTTTTTAGTACCGCCAGCGTGATGTCCGGTACTAAACCGGCAACTTCGGCCACGGGAATAAATATGTCTGGACTAATCGTTTCACCGTCTTCGCGTACCCAGCGCGCCAAGGCTTCCGCACCAACGCAACGGTCGGTGATCAGGTCCACGACCGGTTGATATTGCGTCTGCAGTTTATTTCTCTTTAACGTTTCGCGAAGTTCAGTTGCCAGACTGAGCCGATGTTGTGAATAGCGCGAAATAGCGTAAATCCATAACGCAGCGAGCAGCAAACCAAGCATAGCGGCAATGATCAGCGCGGATTCATACCGGCTCCAGAACCGGCCAATCGGCTCAATGGCGACAACATCTATCGGAAAAATTGTACCGAGGGAATAACGAAATACCAGGCGATAATTTTCGTGATCTACGGTAAGGCCGTTCGACAACGTATCCGGTGACGGCAACTCGGCGTTCCAGGGTGTTGCCGCCATGCGCAGGTTTTCCACCCAAAGTCCGGCCAAACGATCCTGCATGGGTCCTGCTTCGAGCAACATGCGTGGATCAATGGCAACGTCATGCTCACCGTAGCGCATCAGGAACAGCTGCACGCCACCAATTTCGGTTTCAGGCTTGGGCCACCATGCGATAACGCCGGATTCGTAAATGCGATCGGCCCGAGATGGCCGTAAGGCGACCCCTTGTATGAAACCTACACCGCACAGACGTTCTGCCGCGCGCCAATAACCGATTGCACGAATATGTGGATGCGCTACGGCGACCTCGTGCATGGCACGCAAATGTTCTTTCGAGCACCTTTCCATAGGAAATTTGTTGAAGGCATCCAACATCTCGCGCGCCTCAACAATGATCCGCTCGGTACGTTCACCAAGTGCTCGCGCGAGATTAGCAACCTCCTGTTCTTCTGCTTTCAGTGATTCCGTGTAGAGAAACCATGTTGTTGACGTGAATAACAGCACCACGCCGGCGAACGCGCCAAGCGAAAAACCGATCAGGACTTTTCCGCGTCGTTGCATGTTTGTTATTGATTACGTGCTAGCAAATTTTCCGGTAGAACAGTCGAGAGAAAACAACCCCAGGAGTGTTCCCGCGGTTATTGGTCAAGTACTGGTGCTGCCTGGCAAAGTGTACTAGAGATTGCCCTTTTGAGGGTCGCGCTTGGCTGTGTATATGGTTACGATAATAGCGATGGGTCAACTCAACGCCGCACCATGGGGGAGGCTGTTAGCGATCCCCTTCTCGATCGCTATTCTGACATGGCCGGCGTTACTTTCTGCTGACGAAATTCTCCTTGAAGATGGCAGTCTTATCATCGGTGATATCGAGAACCTCGTTGACGGTGACTTGTACGTCGACACCGAACACATGGATGTGATCATCATTGACTGGACGGCGGTCGTCGAAATTCGTTCATCCCAGGAATTCATGATCGAGTTGCATTCGGGCCGACGTCTGCACGGTGGCATAACGCGTGACGAAAAAGGCGTTACCATTGAACGACAAAACCCACTGACGGTGCAGCCCGACAATGTGGCAATCATCCATCAGCTGGATACCACCTTTTTAGATCGGCTTTCCGCCTACATTGACCTTGGCGCCACGCTTGCGCGAGGAAACAATGAGCTCACTCAGGCGACGCTGTCCGCGGGCATGGGTTACGAAGGTGACAACTATGAAACCAACGTCACAGCCAGCACGTTTATTAACCGTCAGGAAGGTGCTGATGACATTCGTCGCAATACGCTGTACTGGAACTATAACCACCAGCTGGGCAATCAATGGCGTGGGGGGGCATTTGCTCAATTTGAGGAAGACGAGCAACAACAACTCGACTTGCGCAGTACATTTGGTGGCACACTGGGCAAAAGACTAATTAGCAATCCTTACACTCGACTGGATTTCAATTTCGGTATTGCAGAAACCACGGAAGACTTTGTCGCGCGGCCGGTTAATGACAATATTATCGGCCTGGTTGGGGTGGTGTACCGACTGCGTTCACCAAAGGAATTTGATGTAGATCTGTCTTATCAACTGTTGCCCTATTTCGACGGCGCAGACCGCTACCGTTCCCAGCTCGACGCCAGGATCGCCTTTGAAATAAAAAACAAACTCGATTTTGTGATTACCCTGTATCACCGCTACGACTCCCGGCCCCCGGTGGATGTCCTGAAAATTGACTATGGCCTGACTGTGGGCCTTGGCTGGTCACTGGATTAATTGCCCCACGAGAGGTTTGGTCACGTGCGACCTGGGAGAATAAAAAAACCCCGCTCGATGAGCGGGGTTTCTGGTATCCGCAAATCAAAAATTCGATTTAGGCATCAACCGTTACATTAGCAGCTTGCGGACCCTTAGGACCCTGCTGAAGCTCGAAGCTCACAGCCTGACCTTCGGCAAGTGTCTTGAAACCGTCACCCTGGATGGATGAGAAGTGCACGAACACGTCGTTACCACCATCAGCCGGAGTGATGAAACCAAAACCCTTGGACTCGTTGAA
>JAZFYH010000053.1:0-24647 GCA_036443475.1 Gammaproteobacteria bacterium
CTGAAAATACCGATCCGCGGAACCGTCGCGTTGGGACATGGCACCCAGAGACCCCATACCGCGATAAGATTTGTATGAGCGGCCGTGGTAAAGCTCGATTTCTCCGGGAGCCTCATCGGTACCGGCAAACAAACCGCCAATCATCACAGAGTAGGCACCGGCCGCAATCGCTTTTGCAATATCACCTGAGTAACGTATGCCTCCGTCTGCGATAAGCGGAACATCTTTCTTGAGTAATGCCTGAGCTACATTTGATACAGCGGTAATCTGCGGCACACCAACGCCTGCAACAATTCGCGTTGTACATATTGAGCCTGGTCCAATACCCACCTTTACACCATCAGCCCCGGCTTTGACCAGCGCGTCCGCCGCATCCCCAGTGACAATATTTCCACCGATAACCTGCAAGTCCTTCCATTTCTTTTTTATCGCTGAAACAGTATCGATGACACCTTTGGAATGCCCATGCGACGTATCAACGACCACGATATCGACGCCAGCGTCGACAAGAGCATTAACGCGTTCAATTGTGTCACTGCTCGTGCTCACGGCAGCACCAACTCGCAACCGGCCATCACCATCTTTTGACGCCGTTGGATAATCGGTTGCCTTTTGAATGTCCTTGACCGTAATCATGCCGCGTAACTTGAACTTGCCGTTGATTACCAGGATTTTTTCTATACGGTTCTTGTGTAATAAACCAAGCACTTCTTCTCGTGCAGCGCCCTCATGCACAGTGACCAGTTTATCTTTGGACGTCATAATGGTGGAAACGGGCGCATCAAGTTGTGTTTCGAAGCGCAAATCCCGGCTGGTAACAATGCCAACCAGATCTTCACCGTCGACCACGGGTACGCCGGAGATATTATTGGCACGCGTGAGGGCGAACACGTCGCGAATTGTTGTATCAGGCGCGACATGGATGGGATCCTTGATAACGCCGCTTTCGTATTTCTTGACCGCGCGAACTTCGGCGGCCTGATTTGCGATGCTCATGTTCTTGTGAACAATACCGATACCACCTTCCTGGGCCAGCGCAATAGCGAGCCTCGCCTCGGTAACGGTGTCCATGGCGGCTGAAACAAAAGGAAGTTGCAGGGTAATTTCACGACTCAGGCGTGTAGTGAGATTTACGTCGCGTGGCAATATATCCGTGTAAGCAGGCTGGAGCAAAACGTCATCAAACGTCAGAGCTTCCTGAGCGATTCGCATGGGTGCGCGGCCTCCAGCTGGTAAAAACCCGCCATTATAAGGATGGTGTGGCTGACGGTAAACCTGTCCCGACATCGGGATTGTGAAAAAGGGCCGCTTGGCTATGATACGCAGATGCCGAAACCCTCTCCAGACCCTATGGTCCTTAGTGTCAGCCAACTGAACGCTGAAGTCAGGAAAGCCCTGGATGAAGGCTTTCCGCTGCTCTGGGTAGAAGGCGAGGTCTCGAATTTTGCCCGACCGGCGTCCGGACATTGGTACCTCACCCTCAAAGACGAGCGCTCACAAGTCCGCTGCGCCATGTTCAGGCAGAAAAACCGGCTGGTTTCCTTCCAGCCCGAAAACGGCGACCGTGTTCTGGTGCGAGCCCGGATCAGCCTGTACGAGGCTCGCGGCGACTACCAACTGATCCTGGAAACACTTGAATCTGCTGGCGACGGCGCCCTTCGGCAGGCATTTGAACAATTGCGACGCAAACTGCAAGCGGAGGGCTTGTTTGATCCGATTTTAAAGCGGCCTGTCCCGACCTGGCCCGCGAGTATTGGCGTCATTACCTCGGCAAGCGGCGCTGCCCTGCGAGATATTCTGAGTGTTCTAAGGCGGCGTTTCCCTGGCGTCACTGTGATTCTCTACTCCAGCATTGTTCAGGGTGCCGAGGCACCGGAACAGTTGGTTGCGGCACTAAAAACCGCCGAGCGGCGCCACGAGTGCGATTGCCTGATCCTGGCTCGCGGGGGCGGGTCACTGGAAGACCTGATGGCATTTAATGACGAGGCGCTGGCCCGCGCCATACACGCTTGCACCTTGCCTGTCATTGCAGGTATCGGGCATGAAATCGATATCACCATTGCGGACCTGGTGGCTGACCTTAGGGCCCCGACCCCCACGGCGGCCGCCGAACTGGCGACGCCAGATCGCACCGCCTGGCAAAAACACCTGATTACGCTGGGCGAACGCCTGGTACGGACTTCGACATTGAAACTCGACAGTGAGAGCGAAAAACTGCGCAACTTGGCAAAACGTCTGCGGCAAAGTCATCCGGGCCGGCAGCTGGAACAACGCGTCTTGCGGATTGATGAGTTTGAACGCCGTCTCGTGCGCAGCGTGGCACATCAGCGCGAGCGCCTAGGTAATGCGGTCGCGATGCTTGCACGTGCGCTGCACGCAGTAAGCCCTTTGGCTACGCTTGGTCGTGGTTACGCAATTGTCCGTCGCCAGCCAGAAGGCGATCTGGTAAAGCGTGTCGCTGATCTTCGCCCCAGCGACAACATTGAAGCACAGCTGGTTGACGGCCGTTTTTCAGCCTATGTGCGTTCCGTAACAAGCGAAAAAAGCAAAAAATGATGCGCCACACCAACAAAGAACTTGCCGCCCTCTGTGCGGTCACAAAGTCTTGGACTAGAATTAATTGAGCCGCCTATTAACGCGAGGTATACCATGAAAAGCCTACGACGCCTGTTGGTAATATCGCTCCTGCTAGGGCTGGGTGGCTGCGCAAACTTTGCAATAGTTGATCCGCAAGTTGCTGGCTTCGTTGTGTGCAAACCTGGTTCCGCCATCAGTTATCGGATGGAAGAATCGGAGCGGGGAGCGTTTCCCAAATACATGTACGGTACTGGCGGCACCTGTCGATAGTAATTTTTTATAATGTATGACCCGCAGTCGCGCTGCGGGTTCAGCTCTCTGGCAGTATCGCATCCACCTCAATTTCGACAAGAATTTCCGGTGCAATCAGCCGGCTAACCTCCACCATGGTAGATGCAGGGCGGATGTCACCAAAATATTCACCGTGCACCCGGCCAATTGCTTCCCAGTCGTCAATATTGGTAACGAACATGCGTGTTCGTACTACGTGGGTCAGATTGCCGCCAGCCTTTTCCAGAACTGCTTTGATTTTTTCAATACAAGCCTGCATTTGCATTGCTGCATTGCCGTGAACCTTGCCTTCTTCGTTAACCGCGGTTGTCCCGGAAACAAATAGCTGGTTGCCCGCACGCACCGCACGTGAGTACCCCACAATGGATTCCCACGGCGCGCCGGATGGAAATTCTTCTCGTTTCATGATCTACGCGTCAAACCCAAGATATTTTTCTGTCTGTACGTACCGACCATCGCCGGTTGATTTATATACACAACAATATTTCATATTGCCATCGGAACTATTAAATTAATCCGTAAGAATCATCAGTCCAGCTTTGAGAAATAACCCGCGACAGCCGGACCGAACCGATCTATGTCTACGAGAAACGAATCGTGGCCTTCAATGGAAGGCAAGCGAATGAATTCCATATTGGCACAACCGCTCCCTATTCCACTTGCAAGTTCCGCCTGTTGATCAATTGGAAACAAGAAATCCGTCTCAGCACCAATTATCAGGGCACTCTCTACATCTAGGTTGGCCAGGACGTTACCAACCGAATCACCATGTTCCGCGCAATCAAACCAGTCCATGGACCGAGACAAGTAAAGGTAGCAATTGGCGTCGAATCCGCCAACAAATTTATCCGCATGTGCGGCGAGGTAAGACTCAACCTGAAACTCTGCGGTAAATTGCTGTGTCGAGCGATTTTTTTCCGGAATACGCTCGCGGCCAAAGCGTTGCGCCCACTCCTCTGCTGAACGGTAAGACATCATGCCGATCTTCCGTGCCAACCGCATTCCCGCTACGGGTTGTGCGTCAGCTGCGTAGTTGCCGTCACCCCACGCCGGGTCTGACCGAATCAGTTCGCGCTGCAACGACCGGATGGCTATGGCAAATGGACGTGCCGCTGTGGCAGACGAAAGGCCGACGAAATTGCGGGCAAAACCGGGAAACATCAATGCAAACGCCAGCGCCGACATTCCGCCCATGGACGGGCCGACCACCGAATGCAGGCACTTCAACCCACACTCATCAAGAGCCATTTTTGCTGCCGCGGCAATGTCTTCAATACTCAGCAAAGGAAAATCCATGCCCCAGTGTCGACCGGTAGCGGGCTTTACAGATGCCGGCCCGCTTGAACCAAAACAACTGCCTAGGGAATTGACACAAATAACGTGAAACCGATTGGTGTCGATTGGTCGACCCGGCCCGACCATCGCTTCCCACCAACCTGGCTCGGGATCGGCTTCGCTCGAAGCGGCATGAGCACTGGGTGACAGACCGGTAAATAACAGTACGGCGTTTTCACCGTTGCCAACGAGTTCGCCCCAGGTCTCGATTGCCACGGTAAATTCCGGTAGCTGCCCACCACGCCGCATTTGCAGCGGCTTGTTAATCGTCACGAGTTGCGTGGCGCCTGTCATGGATGATTTGACCCATTCCTTGCCTGACGAAAGGTGGCTATTGTCCCCGAATAGAGCTAAAGGGGCCAGCCGATCTATTGGCCGAAACGGTGTCCGTTTCCGTCCAGGTAGGCTTGCTCAGCGGGTGTGCATACTCGGTCAAGAATTTCATTACGGTGAGGAAACCGTCCGAACTCGCGCACCACATTGCAGTGCAATCCAGCGTACTTATAAAAACTCTCTACGTACGGCATCTCCCAATCGGCGGCGCGTTGTACCAGTCCGGCGAGCCGCTCCAGTCCTTCCTCTTGATCTGCCAGTGACTCGCAGTGCTGGAAGGGCATAAAAAGAAACCCACACTCCACTGCACCCAATGAGCGATCTGTTCCCGCCGCGATCACTTCACGCACGATTTGTAACGCCCTCCGGTCACCGGCAAACGCCTGGGGGTCACGCCTGAAAATATTGCGGGGAAACTGGTCCAGGATAAGGACCAGTGCCAGCGCATGACGGGCATCTTGCGCATCAAGCTGGTACCGGTCAGATAAGGCACGGTCAACGTCGCTCGCAAAGACTTCACGAATCGTCTGGTCAAACTCGGCAGCCCCACTGAACCAGTTTTTTGACCGGCGTTTTACAGAATCATGGGTTGCCGGCGATTCACCAAACCAGAAATCCAGTATCTTTTCTGTGAGTCCGTCCGCTTGCATAAATTACGATCATTCAGTCAAGCAAATTGCCATCTGCGTCCATGTGGTGAAAAACCGTAACGCCCAGGTCGACGGCAATGCGTTTGACATCTTCCTCCACCTTTTCAAGATCGCCTACGACAATCCAGACCAGGTTGTCCGGATACAGTGTTTCTTTTGCCGCGGCATTGACCTGATCGCGGTTCAAGTCACGTACCCGGTCGGCATAGGTATCCCAATAATCCTGGTTTAAGCCAAACCGGTATAAGCGCACCAGATCTGCGGCAACTGCCCCACCCGTTTCCCATCGACCCGGTAAGGTAAGCGTTCGCTGACTTTTTGCCCGATCCACTTCTGCCTGCGTTGCGGGTCTCTGATCCACAAACTCGGAAATCTCCCGATATATTTCGCTTATCGAGTCGGCAGTTCTATCGGTTTGTACCGGCGCGTAAATCAGGAATGGGCGTTGTGCCGAGGTATCAAGCACATAACTTTGCGCGCCGTAGGACCAGCCTTTGTCCTCACGCAAATTCATATTGATCCTGGCTACAAAACTTGCACCCAGCACCGTGTTCATCGCCTCCACGGCAAGATCGTTGTCGGCAGACTTTGGGGGCATGACGTGCCCGGCAAAAATAGTCGACTGCTCAGAACCCGACCGGTTAATAAAGTACAGCGCCGGTTTGTCGGAAACCGTTACCTCGACTGCATTCTTTATTGCAACGTCACCCGGTTTCCACCTCGCGAACTGCTTTTCAAGCAGCGGCATCAGTTCATCCAGCGTGGTATCACCAACCACTACCAGCGTAGCGTTGTTGGGACGAAACCAGCCGGCGTGCAGAGCCTGTACCTCGTCACGCGTTAGCGAACTCACCGATTCTGTTGTACCGGACCCAGTGTAAGACATGCCGTAAAGGTGATCCTTGCCATAGACCAGCTGCGGAAACACACGCAACGCCATGGCAAGCGGCGATACCTTTTCCTGCTCGATGGCAGCGAGCCGCTGCTTCTGCAGGCGGTCAAATTCCTGCTGCGGGAAAGACGCATTCAAGATGACGTCAGCGAACACGTTCAACGACGCCTCCAGATTTTCCTTTAGCGCCGAAAGACTGACCCGCGAGTGATCGAGATTTGCGCTTGCACCCATTTCTGCACCCAGGCGATCAAGTTCGTCACTGATTTCCAGCGAGCCTCTTTTGGCGGTACCTTCGTCCAGCATCGCCAACATCAGACTGGCTGAGCCGGGTGTCGCGAATTTATCCGCCGCGTAACCCATGTTGACGGCAAGCGTCATTTCCACAATGGGCAATGCATGACGCTCGACCAGCACAACTTCTAAGCCATTCGACAGCGTTGCCTGTTGACGCGCCGGGAACCCGACTTGTGGAAATTCGCCGACCTCAGGAAACCCGTTTTCAACCCGTTCGGCACCGGATTCCGCTGCAGCATATTCCGGAAACGGGTGTGTTTCCAACACAAACGCACCGTCATTTAACCAGTTTCTTGCCGCTTTTATGACTATACCTGGCGTCGCAGCGTTCCAATGATCGAGCGTGTCTTTATAAGCGTCAGGTGAGCCACCATAGACTTCGCTGGCCGCCAGCACCGACGATTTGCCACCAAAACCGCCTACCGCCTCGAGTCCTCGAATGAAGGCGGCCCGTTTTTGGGTCTTGACACGTTCCAGTTCGACTTTGGATATACCTCTTTTGAGGAAGCGTTCAATTTCTTCATTCACGGCGCGTTCCACTTCCGCGAGATCCTGACCCGGTTGCGCGTCTATCTGCAGCATGAAAAGTCCCGTTACCTCGAAGTTGAAAACCGATGCGCTTACCGACGTTGCAATCTGGTCGGTGTAAACAAGCCGTTTGTACAAACGTGAGTTCTTGCCGTTAGCCAGCACATCTGCGGCCAAATCAAGATAGTCCGTGTCACTCGCGCCGTGTCCCGGCACGGCCCATGTTTTATATAAACGTGCCTGTGGAACACGGTCCTGTCTGACGTGCCTGCGCTCACCCTTGTGATTGGGAATCCAGGTATCCACGCTGGCCAAAGGCGGACCAGGCGGAATGTCACCGAAGTAATGTTTGACCTTCTCAAGCGCCACTTCGGGTGTGATATCACCGGCCAGGACTAATACGGCATTTGCGGCACCGTAATAGGTACGAAACCAGTTTTTGACATCCTTGGGGCTTGCCGCATCAAGGTCTTCCATTGAACCAATGGTTTCCCAATTGTACGGGTGGTCGGCCGGAAAAACGGCCTTGCCAATGATTTCAAAATCTTTGCCGTATGGCTGGTTCTCGCCCTGGCGTTTTTCGTTCTTTACGACCTCACGCTGCTCGTCTAGTTTTTCCTGGTCAATCACACCGAGCAAATGTCCCATGCGGTCAGACTCCATCCAAAGAATCATGTCGAGCGCATTGCTAGGTACGTTCTGGAAATAGTTTGTGCGGTCATACCAGGTTGTGCCATTGACCGTCGTCGCGCCTACCTTGGCTAGGGCATTGAGCCATTCATCATTAAAATGTTCACTGCCTGTGAACATCAGGTGTTCAAACAAATGTGCGAAGCCCGTAATTCCCGGGTGTTCGTTCTTTGATCCGACGTGATACCAGATATTCGCCGCGATAATTGGCGCCTTGTGATCCTCGTGCACAATTAATGTAAATCCGTTATCCAGCACATAACGGGTATAGGGAATGTCCACATCTTGAGCCATTACCTGGAATGAAAACCCAAGCAATATTGCCAGCAATGCAACGCGTTTAAATTTAGTCATCAGTTCGCTCCTCGCCAATCTATTTCCGTTTCCCCTTGACGTGTTTCATCAGGCGTTTCTTCCTCGCACGCTGCCGAGGAGTCAGTATGTTTTTCCTGTCCTGAAACGGGTTTTCTCCCGATTTGAATTCGATTCTTACCGGCGTGCCGTGCAGGTTACACCGATCCCTATAGATATTTACCAAGTAGCGTCGGTAGGCTTCTGGAACCTGTTTAACCTGATTGCCGTGAATCACGATTACCGGTGGCAGCCGCCCTCCCTGGTGGGCATAACGTAACTTGATGCGTCGCCCTCTCACCAGTGGCGGCTGATGCTGACTGACAGCCTGTTCAAGTATCCGAGTCAATTCGGGCGTTGATAGTTCCCGCATGGCGGCATCTCTAGCCTCGTTGACGGAACCCAAGAGGTCACCAACTCCACTACCATGCAGCGCGGAAATGAAATGCGTGCGGGCAAACGCGGTGAAATTCAGCTTCAGCGCAATTTGAGTTCGCACTCTTTCCCGGTGATTGGGAGACAGGCCGTCCCACTTGTTCAGCGCCAGGACCAGGGCCCGACCTCGTTCGAGTACGTGACCAAGCACGGTTAGGTCCTGGTCGGTAACCCCTTCGCTGGCGTCCATCAGAACTATCACAACGTGCGCGGCATCAATAGCCTGCAGAGATTTAATTACACTGAATTTTTCGATCGACTCCCGGACTTTGCTGCGGCGCCGCACGCCTGCTGTGTCCACCAGTATGTATTGCTCATCATCGCGCTCGAAGGGGACCTCCACGCTGTCACGCGTCGTGCCCGGTTCTTCAAAGGCTACCAGCCTGTCTTCTCCAAGCAGACGATTGATCAACGTAGACTTGCCAACATTCGGCCGGCCGACAACGGCAACCCGGGTTGCCTTGCCGTGGTCCGGCAGCTCAAGCGTCTCGCTTGGGAATCCTGCCAGCACCGATTCCATGAGTTTCTCTACGCGATCACCGTGAGTCGCCGAAATTGCGATGGGTTCACCCAAGCCTAGTGAATGGAAATCGGCAGTGACTGAATTGACGTCCATGCCTTCTGATTTATTGACTGCGAGCTGCACCGGTTTCCCGGTACGACGAAAAGCCTCGGCCAAATCCGAATCGGCAGAAAGCAAACCATCTCTGCCGTCGACCATAAATATTACAACATCGCATTCCTGCAGCGCGAGCAGGCTTTGACCTTCCGTTAGGGCGGTAATGCCGTCTCGCTTGTCACCTAATAGGCCACCGCTATCAACAATTACATAGGGCACAGGTCCGACTTGACCGTAACCATACTGGCGATCACGGGTCAGACCGGGTGTATCGGCAACCAATGCGTCCCGTGTTCCGGTTAAATGGTTAAACAGAGTGGATTTGCCGACGTTTGATCGACCGAGAAGTGCGATAACCGGAAGCATAATCGGGTAACCTTTTGCGACGCCTGACGGCTGCCTGAGCATCAACCCCCGATTGGGTTGATGCGGTAAGCGGCCAACTTAGCCTTTTCGTTCTGTACAACGAGTACATCGTTGATGACCAGAGGTTGTGCAGTTATTGCGCCTTTGCCCAACCTGACTCGTGCAGCCAGTGCACCAGTATCCTTTTCAATGACGTGTATGTAGCCGTCAAAATCTCCAACAATCACATTGCTACCAAGCGCTGCTGGCGCGGTTAACGACCTTGCCCGCATGTCGGACTGCGTCCACAACGGACCGCCCGTATTCCTGTCGATTGCCCAAAGCTGGCTGTCTGCGTCTGTGGCGTAAACGTATTGCCGGTCCGCGTCCACTCCAGTTACGCTGGAGAAATCACGTACCCAAACAGGCTGCCCGTTTTCCATGGCCACGGCAGCGAGCTTTCCCTGGTAAGCGGCAACGAAAATCAACCCCCGGGAAACATGAAACACGCCGTCTATATCAACGAGTGATTCGAGTTCCGTCCTGCCACTCGGTATGGCAATAGGCGCTTCCCAGACGATGCCGCCGGTTGCGAGTTCAACGCCAAGAAAACGGCCGTTATCAAACCCAGCCATGACGAGTCCCGAATCGATAACCGGATTAGATAAGCCGCGCAAGGTCAACGACGGTAATTCCTGTTCCACAGTCCAGGCCTCGCTACCATCCAGCGCGGACACCGCCGTCATGCGTCCATCCAAAGTTCTGGCGACTACGTAGCCGGAACCGATAGCAGGCTTTGACAACACCTGGCCTGATAATTCTGCGATCCATAAGCGGTCTCCGTTGCGCGCGTCCAGTGCGATCAGAAAACCTTCCGCAGTTCCAACGACGACAATTCCTTCACCGTACTCCGGGCCGGCTGTAAACACGAAGGATTTTGCCGAGAGCTGTTGCCGCAATGACTTATCCCTGCGCGCCGAATAATGCCATTCAACCCGCCCACTAAGGAGGTCACGTGCTGTAACGTGACCGTCTACCGTTGCAGCAAACACCAGCCTTCCGTCACTGGCAGGCGTCAACGCATAAAACATTTGTTTGCTGCCCTTTCCTAGATTAGCCGACCAGAGTTGTTGCATTGACGCACGGGGCACAAACGCCATCAATTCGGCGGGTGGTTCAACGTTGTCTTTTGACGCACACGCTGCGAGTAAAATGGATGCAAGAATTATGAATAGTAATTTCCGTATCATTGGGAATCGCTCACTGATTCGGTATCAACCAGTTCTGTTGTGTCGTTTACGGCCGGTGAATTTTGTAGATTATCCAGTTTCAATTGCATGAGTTCACGATCCAGCAAACCGGGCTTCGCCTGTGCTAGTGAAAGTGCGTAAGCCGCTCTTGCGGATTCCATATCACGTAATGCGACATACGCGTCGCCGCGAATCGCATTTGCCTGTGCGTTGAATCCTGTACCATCGAGGTTGGCAAGCTCGTCAATGGCTTCCTGGTATCGAGACATAGCATTTAATACGCGTGCAAGGCGAATTCTGGCCAAAACGACTTTCGACTCATCCGGGCTAGCAGCGATTACCCAGCGCAATTCCCGCTCGGCACTCTCAAGATCAGCTTTTTTGGTATGCACGGCAGCAGCATAGAGCGCGGCGTCGGCAGCATACGGGGTGCTCGCATATTCAGTCTTCAACTCGGCCAGGATATCTTCTGCAATCGGCTGGGTCTCGACATTGAACGCACCCACCATTTCCATGTACCTTGCTGAAGCCTTTTGTGCACGTTCCAGCACATAGGCTTGCCATTGGTTCCAACCGACTACGGCAACCACGCCCAAGGTGAGTCCGCTGGCTATGTACAACCAGTTCTCGGACCACCACTTGCGCATTGCTTCAAGCTGTTCCTTTTCGGAACTATAAAACTCCATATTTCACTCCATCTACAGCAGGCAAGACCGCTCATTGTACTTCAATTCGCCACCAGCCGACGTTCCAGGGTGCTTGCCAGCTCGGGCCACGCAACTTCCTCCTGCGGCGCGTCGTTGCGCAAAGGTTTTAGGCCGACGGTTTGCGTCTTGACTTCCTCGTCTCCCAGGATCAGCGCGTGCGTCGCGCCACTGCGATCCGCGCGTTTCAGTTGCGCCTTAAAATTCCCTGCCCCGCAATTCATCGTAAGCCTCAATTCCGGCAGCGCATCGCGCAATTGTTCGGCCATCACCTGGCCTGCCTGGACGGCGGCGTCACCAACCGCAACCAGGTAAACTTGGGGTGTGGTATTGCGACCAGACAAACCGGACTGACTGGCCAGCGAAACCAAACGTTCAACACCCATTGCCCAGCCCACGGCGGGCGTCGGTTTTCCACCCAGCAGTTCGACCAGCAAATCGAAACGGCCTCCCGATAGAACGGCATCCTGCGCGCCAAGGCTGTCGGTCAACCACTCGAAAACCGTTCGCGTGTAATAATCCAGCCCACGAACCAAGCGGGCATTTACCGAATAGCGTACTCCCGCCGCTTCAAGCATGGATTGCAATTTCTCGAAATGCACCTGGGATTCTTCATCAAGATGATCAAGAATACTGGGAGCGGCGTCGATGATTGCTTTAAGTGCAGGATTCTTACTGTCAAGAATACGCATCGGGTTGGTTGTAAGCCGACGTTCGCTGTCTACGTCAAGATCCGACTTGTGTTGATTGAAATAATCGATCAATACAGACCGGTAAGCCTTGCGTGCGTCGCTAGTCCCGAGTGAATTGATTTCCAGGCGAATGTCCGTGATGCCCAGTGTTTCCCACAAGCGTGTTGCCAGAAAAATCATCTCTGCATCGATATCCGGTCCCTCGAATCCAACCGCTTCACAACCTACCTGGTAAAACTGTCGGTAACGGCCTTTCTGCGGTCGCTCGTAACGAAACATCGGCCCCGAATACCAGAGCCGCTGGGTGGCATTGTGAAACATGCCGTTGGCGATTCCGGCTCGGATGCACCCAGCCGTTGCTTCGGGTCGCAAGGTCACGCTCTCATTATTTCGGTCCGCAAATGTATACATTTCCTTTTCGACAATATCCGTTACTTCACCGAT
The DNA here is from genome assembly GCA_036443475.1 of Gammaproteobacteria bacterium. Lineage (GTDB taxonomy): Bacteria > Pseudomonadota > Gammaproteobacteria > Natronospirales > JAZFYH01 > JAZFYH01. The sequence continues at coordinate 12,434 of JAZFYH010000053.1, forward strand.
CGATCGCTGGAACAACTCCGTTCGTTCAAGCAGTGGCAAACGGATTTCACCGTAACCGTAACGGTCAAAAATATCGCGCAGCGCATCTTCAACTTGCTGCCAAATCAACGTTTCTTTCGGAAGAATATCGTTGAAACCGCGAATTGCCTGGAATTTCTCGCTCACGTATTAGGTACCATTTCCGCTTTGTGGTAACGAAGCTTGCAACTGGATGTAAGCCGTGTTGTCTTGCCGTATGCGTGCACTCAATTCGAGCGGTTCGCCATCAACCACCAGACTAACAGCCGGCGCGTTGCCAAAGAACACATTTAATGGTGCAACGCCACTGATTAACAACGTCGTGCCAGCAGGAACCAGATCATAATAAAGCTGCGCTCCCGATTCCTCATTGACTTCAAGCCATGATTCTGCACGGAAGTGAATTTCCAGGTTCATCGAGGATCCATTCGCAACCGTTGTTGAAATTATCGGCACGACCGGCTCGCTATTCTGGTTAGTGGGCGATGTTACGCTGGCATTTTCGACAACAGGGTCGCCATTCTGCGTCGTTTCAACCGGATCGCCAGGCACTGCTTCTGCTATTTCATCTGATTCAGCCAAGGTCTTCGATGGTACTTCGCCGGATTGTCTGCTTGCGGGTACGGCGATGGTTGTCTGCACGTTGTTGCCAACAGCAAATTCCTGTTCCGCAATGCGTATGTACCACCAGGCGCCTGCCACAATCATCAGGATTGCCGCCAGTACCCAAGCAAGCGAATACACCCAGCCGGTGGGTAACCGGTTTTCTATCGCCTGTCCCCAAGGTCGCTGCGAACCAATCCCCGGCTCAGGAGGATGTTCACTGATCTCAAATGCCGCGATCAGATCGTCTGCAGGCAGCCCAAGTAACTTCGCATAATTACGCAGATGACCCTTGACAAATATTGGCGCACCAATCGAGGAATAATTGTTCTCCTCTAGCGCTTCGAGAATCCAGGTATCCACGTGCAGGTCACGTGCCGCAGAATGCAGATCCATCTTTTGCGAAGTGCGCTTTTTGCGCAACTGCTCGCCCGGGGTTCGGTCCGAAGAATCGCTACTTCCCGTCGCCGAATTGCGCGACCTATCAGTCATTCTATTTCATCTCTTCCAACAGTTGCATTTCTGGCGCATCGGGGAATTCGCGCCGAATCCTGTCGCCGTATGTGCGAGCCTCCATCTTGTTGCCAAGTTTCATTTCAGCCTGCACGCCCAGCCACAGCAAAGCTGCGTTGAGCGGTAAATTTTCATCGAAACGCTCAATAAATGCCCGGACTCCGAGGTAGTTTTCTTGTTCGAATGAAAACAAGGCCATCTGCGCCAGCGCGTCAGTAAACTTCGGATCAAAATTCAACGCGAGGCGAAAATAATTTTCTGCACTTTCAAGATCAGGAATACGCTTTACACAAATCCCAGCATTGGTGTACGCGACATGCGGCGTCCGATAGGCCGTGTTTTTCGCCGCCTTCATAAAATACTCCTCCGACTCGCGGTACTCCTTGCTGCGGCAGAGAAAGGTTCCGTAATTATTCTGCGTTTCCGGGTCGCGTGGACTCGACCTGATCGCTCTACGCCAATGTTTCCTAGCAAGGTCTATTTCGCCTATTTGCTCGTACAACAGCGCAATCGTTACGTGTGCGGGCGACAGCTTACGATCCTGTATCAGGGCGCGTTTCAGTTTTTCCATCGCCAGATCCCGACGGCCTTGCACCATGTACTGCCGGCCCAGTTCATAGTTGTAGATTGCAGCCTGTTCGTCACGTTGTTTCTTCGACGGTCTGGCTGGCCCACTGGTTGCACAGCCAACAAGAAATACAGCCGTGAATACTATGGCCACAAGGTTTTTCCAGCTCATGTCTGTGTCCCCACGCGTTGCTCAAGAATCGCTGCCCGCTTACGGCTACGATTAACCACTTTGCCTGCAAGTTGCCCACAGGCTGCATCGATGTCCTCGCCTCGAGTACGACGGGTAATGGTAATGATTCCCTTGCTGATCAGTATTTCCTGGAAACGATCAATATCTTCCTTAGAAGATCTTTTAAAAGTGGTTCCTGGAAACGAATTGAACGGAATAAGATTCACTTTGCACGGCAAACTGCGGAGCAAGTTCGCAAGTTCCAGTGCGTGTTCCGGTTTGTCGTTAACCCCGGCTAGCATCACGTATTCGACGTATATATGTTTCTGACGCATTTCGCCTGCCTCAATATACCTTCTACAAGCTGCCAAGAGTTCCGCTATGGGATACCGATCATTGATCGGCATCAGTTGACTACGCAACGCGTCGTTGGGTGCGTGCAACGAAATGGCCAGTGCGAATTCCTCTTCGTCGATCATTTTATCGAGCATGGGGACAAGCCCGGAAGTACTGATGGTAACCTTGCGTTTTGACAACCCGTAGGCCAAATCGTCCCGCAGGATTCTTAACGCAGCCAGCACGTTCCGATAATTAGCCAAAGGCTCACCCATACCCATAAATACAACATTGGTTATGGCCCGGCCGGTCTTTGGTGTGCATCCCAGTTCACGATTTGCCAGCCAGACCTGTCCCACAATCTCTGCGGCGGATAAGTTGCGGTTTATTCCCTGCTGTGCAGTTGAACAAAACGTGCAGTCAAGTACGCAGCCTACTTGTGAGGATATACATAATGTGCCGCGTTTACGTTCCGGAATAAATACGGTTTCAATGCCGTTCTGCTCATCAGTGCCAAACAGCCATTTACGGGTACCGTCAACAGAAACTTGCCGTGTCATGATTTTGGGCGCCCGAATTTCCGCCACGTCGTTGAGCTTGTCGCGCAATGCCTTGCTCAAATCCGTCATTCGGTGAAAATCGTCTTCGCCCGCCTGGTAAATCCACTTCATTACCTGCCGTGCACGAAACGGTTTTTCACCAAGACTGGCAAAAAAAGCTTCCAGCTCCGACCGTTCCAGGCCAAGTAGATTTGTGCGGCCTTTCCAGCGTGCTGCAATACCGCTGTTGTTGTCCGTTGACATCAGGTTACCGGGTACGTGGGCAAATCTCGTCTGCCCTAAAAAAGAATTCGATCTCGGTTTGCGCGGTTTCCGGCGCATCCGAACCGTGCACGATATTTTCATCCACGGTCTTGGCAAAATCGGCACGAATGGTTCCCGGGTCCGCGTCGGCCGGATTGGTTGCGCCCATTATTTCGCGATTCTGGGCAATAGCATTATCTCCTTCCAACACCTGCACCACGATAGGACCGGTAGTCATAAATTCGACCAGGTCATTGAAAAAGGGCCTCTCACGGTGCACGGCGTAAAAACCCTCCGCCTGATCACGATTGAGATGCATCATGCGCGCTGCGACAATAATGAGCCCGGCATTCTCGAAACGCCGATAGATTTCACCAATCAGGTTTTTGCTAACCCCGTCCGGCTTGATAATGGAAAGAGTCCGTTCTTCTGACATGCGGGCGCTGCTCCGTTTTATGACCATGAAACGAGGCAAACCCGCGAAATCCGCAGGTTTGCTTTAACTTCAAAGGCTTAAGTGTACTTCGGCGCAGGCCGGAGGCGCAATTGCGGCTACACGTTGAAACTCTCGCCGCAACCGCACTCATCCTTGGAATTGGGGTTTTTAAAGCGGAATACCTCATTCAGCCCATGGCGGACATAATCCACCTCGGTGCCATCGATTAAGGCCAGGCAGTTGCGATCCACCACGACCGTGACCCCCTGGTCATCAAACGTGACATCGTCAGGGCCAACTTCTTCAGCATAATCCACAACGTAGGTGTAACCGGAGCAGCCGGTCTCTTTGATTCCTAGCCGCAATCCAAGACCCTTGCCTCGTTCATCAAGGTGGGTACGAATCTGAGTTGCTGCCGACTCTGTAAGGTGTATGGCCATGTTTTCCTGTGTCCTGACTGCCTGATTAAGATTGGGCTGCTGCAACAGATTTCAAGGCTGCCCGAATGGCGTCTTCAACCAGTAGACCGCACGACGTCTTTTCCACGGGTGCCGATAGCGCTTTGACCAGTGTTCTGCCTGAGAGCTGTTGCGTTGCGTCAATCGGCATGCCCTCAAGTTTTTCCGCAGCCAATGACGCGGCGGCAATCGTGACCGGGCTACCGAGAGCCTTGAACCGTGCCGCGATGATACGCCCGTCTTCCACGTGTAGCCAAATCTGCACAACCTCACCGGTGGCCGGGTCCCGCGAAGAGCCAGTGACGACTTGTTGATTTTCCTGCTCCAGTTGCCCGGCATGCGCTGGGTGCCTGAAACGCGACCACACCTTCTCACTGTATCCAGACGGATTTTCACTGTATGCGGGCATGGGTCAAAGCGCTGCTGTGGGTGCCAGTTCAAGCAATCGTCGGTACTCGCGATTTAGACAACTCACGGCAAATTCAACTTCTTCGTCCGTGGTAAATCGGCCAAGGCTGAATCGTAGCGCGCTGCTGGCTTCAAAATCGTTCAACCCAATTGCGCGCAAAACGTAAGACGCCGCGGCACTGCTTGAATTGCAGGCGGATCCTGCTGAAACAGCAAGATCACTGGCCGCGAGCTGCAGGCTTTCTCCCACCACCATAGTGAAACTGACATTCAATAAACCTGGCAGGCAGGCTTCGTCAGGGCTGTTCCGGATGACCCCGGGCAATTCACAAACTCCCTGCCATAGCTTTTCCCGGAGTGTTATGAGACGGCTGGCTTCGGTCTCGAGTTTGTTTTTTGCCAGCGCAAATGCTGCACCCATACCAGCGATCTGATGAGTGGCAAGCGTGCCAGAGCGCATTCCCTGTTCGTGTCCTCCGCCATGAATCAGGGGTGCAATCAACGCACGCGGTTCACGCCTGACGTATAACGCACCGATTCCCTTCGGCCCGTAAATCTTGTGGGCGGAAAAAGACATCAAGTCAATATTCATGCCCTGCAAGTCTATCGGGATTTTTCCGGCGGACTGCGCTGCATCGACATGGAACAGGCACTTGCAATCTTTGAGTACCTCGCCGATACCAACGATATCATTGACGCTGCCAATTTCGTTGTTGGCATGCATGATGGAAACGAGAATTGTTTCTTCGTGCAACGCCGACATGACCTGCTCTGGTGAAATCAACCCGTCTTTCCCGGGTTTCAACCAAGTGACTTCAAAACCCTCTTTCTCCAGGAAACGGCAAGTATCAATAACGGCCTTGTGTTCGATTTTCGAAGTAATAATGTGCTTGCCGCGCCTTGCGTGAAACTTGGCCGCACCCTTAATAGCCAGGTTGTCGGATTCCGTGGCTCCCGAGGTAAACACGATCTCTCTGCTGTCGCAATTGATCAATTGCGCAACTTCGTTGCGCGCTTTTTCAACGACCGCATACGCTTCGCGACCGGGTAAATGGCCGGTCGATGCAGGATTGCCAAACACTCCATCCGGCGTGAGGTATTGCATTATCACTTTTGCCACTTTGGGATCGACCGGCGTTGTCGCAGCGTTATCCAGATATATAGACTTGTTTCTCAATTCAATTTCCCCGCATCCACTCAGTCCCAGCCGGTGACCGCAGCGGCTGGTAAACCCGTATTCAGTTCCTGCAATGCTGTCAGGAGTGCGTCAACATCTTGCATAACGTATTGCTCCGCCAGGAACGGCATCATTGCGGTCAATACACGTTCATCAGTAAGTGTGGTGGAATTGTTGTCCAGATAAATTGTCATTCCTATTATGACCACTTCTTTTGCACAGCCGTGAGGATTCCACGCAGAATGTTCACTTCGTTCTGGTCAAGTCCTGCTCGGTTATGCAAACGCCTGATACGGCGCATCAAGTGGCGCGGATTGTCCGGGTTCAGAAAGCCGATTTCAACCATTACGGACTCAAGGTGCGCATAATATCTTTCAAGCTCATCTGCTGTCGCCGGTGGCGATTCAGGTTCCTCCACAGACTTTCTGCTTGCTTTCGAATCAAACAGTTCGTACCCAACTATTTGCACCGCAGCGGCAAGATTTAATGAACTGTATTCCGGATTTGCCGGAATACTAAGCATGTGCGAACAGCGATCCATCTCGTCGTTGGTCAATCCGGTTTTTTCCCTGCCGAAAATTATTGCCGTGCTGACATCGCCCGGCAGCTCTCGTATCAGAGTCGCACATTCTCGCGGGGTAATTTCCGGCCAGGCCAAGCGTCGCAAGCGAGCGCTCGTACCCGCCACCACAGCGCAACCGGCAATGGCTTCGTCGAGTGATTCGACAACTCGAGCGGATTCAAGAATATCCTGTGCCCCCGATGCGCGTGCAGTCGCCTCAACATCCGGGAAACTTTTTGGCGCGACCAGCCACAATTCATCCAGATCCATGTTTTTCATTGCTCTGGCGGCAGCACCTATATTCCCAGGATGACTGGTTTCGACAAGTACGATCCGGACACGATCTCTCATTTAGACTTCTCCCGCTAACTCACTGCCTGGCCAGGATTCTGGTATTCTACCCGCCCTTTCGGACAGGTTCTTTTACAGAATTGGAGTAGGAGCCCTGGGATGAAACCCATGCTCAACATAGCGGTGCGTGCCGCACGAAACGCAGGCGATCTGATTGTTCGCCATGTGGACAAAATTGACACCTTGTCGGTGACCTCGAAACAACGCAATGATTTCGTTAGTGAGGTTGATCGAATGGCCGAAGCGGAAATTATCGGCAGCATCCGCCAATCCTATCCTGATCACGCGTTTCATGCCGAGGAAAGCGGGCATTCTGGTAGCAGCGATCATGTCTGGGTCATTGACCCGCTCGATGGTACGACGAACTTCCTGCACGGTTTCCCGGTATTTGCCGTCTCCATTGCTCTGAAGGTTAAGGGTCGTTTGGAAGTCGGGGTTATCTACGACCCAATGCGCCAGGAACTGTTTACCGCAACACGCGGTGGCGGTGCCACTCTGGATGGCAGACGCATTCGAGTCGCAGACCGCCGCGACCTTGAAGGCAGCTTGATCGGCACCGGTTTCCCATTTCGCGAGCTGGACCAGCTAAACGAATACCTGGCGATGTTCCAGGCAATCATCAAGCACGCTGCAGGCATCCGCAGACCGGGCGCCGCAGCACTTGACCTCGCTTACGTTGCCGCCGGCAGGCTGGACGGGTTCTGGGAAATGGGTTTGTCTGAGTGGGACATTGCCGCTGGTGCCCTGTTGATCCAGGAAGCGGGCGGTCTCGTCGGTGACCTTGCTGGTGGACCGACTTATCTAGATCAGGGAAACATTGTTGCCGGCAACCAGAAAATATTTGCTGCGCTAGTCAAAATCATCCGGCCACACTTACCCGCCAGTAAATAACCAAATGTACCAGCTTAAGGCAAATCATCGACTCGTCCTTCTTTCTTGACCGGCAGCAAATCCTGCTTGGTCACACCCAGCATGACGGACACCGTACTCGCAATATATATCGACGAGTAAGTACCGATAATCACACCAATCATCAGAGCCAGTGCAAATACATGAATGGCTTCGCCACCAAAATAGAACAAAGCCACCAGAACAAGCATGGTTGTCAGACCTGTCATTATGGTGCGCGACATGGTCTGGTTAATTGAAGCGTTGGCAACGCTAATTGCATCAACCTTGCGCATGAAACGGAAATTCTCCCGGATGCGGTCAAACACCACGATAGTGTCGTTAAGCGAATAACCGATTACCGCCAGCAAAGCCGCCAGCACCGTAAGATCGAACGCAATACCGAACAGGGCAAAATAACCAAGCGTGATAATTACATCGTGCGCCAATGCGGCAACTGCACCGACAGCCAGTTTCCACTGGAATCGCATGGAAACGTAGGCAAGAATCATCAGTAACGCGACAAGTGTTGCATTTCCACCTGCCGATTTAAGCTCATCCCCCACTTGCGGTCCGACGAATTCCACGCGGCGCATCTCCACGCCCGCGTCGGATCTGCGTAGCGCTGCCAGTAAGCGCTCGCTGATTTCCGCCGATGACGTCTCATCCTGTGGTTGCAGGCGGATTAATACATCCCGTAGCGTACCGAAATGCTGCACTGTTGCACTATCAAAGCCTTGGTCAGCCAGGATGTCGCGCACACCACCCAGCATGGCATTATCCGGATAGCCGATCTCGATTAGTACACCGCCAGTAAAATCAATGCCGAAATTCAAACCGCGATCAGCAAGGAAATACAGCGAGCCGATAATCAGGAATAATGAAAGGCCGAGTGCTCCCTTGCGCACGCCAAGAAAATCTATACTGGTCTGGCGTTTAAAAAATTCCATGTTGTTGCGTCCTTTAAATTGCCAGCCGATTCAATTTGCGACCGCCGAACACCATGTTGACGACAGCACGCGTACCAATGATTGAGGTGAACATCGAGGTAATGATCCCCAATGACAATGTCACTGCAAATCCCTTAATGGGACCGGTACCGAAGACAAACAACACTATGGCAGCAATCAACGTGGTGATGTTGGCATCGGTAATTGTAGAAAACGCCTTTTCGTATCCTGCATGAATGCTGGCCTGGGGCGTATTACCGTTGCGCAATTCCTCGCGTATACGTTCAAAGATCAACACGTTGGCGTCCACGGCCATGCCCACGGTCAACACAATACCGGCAATGCCGGGCAGAGTAAGCGTCGCTTGCAATAACGACAGCAAGGCAATAATGAAAACGAGATTGAAAAACAGCGCCAAGTTCGCGACCAGACCAAATGCCCGGTAATAAACAGCCATGAAAACGATAACCAGCAGGAAACCGATCACTATTGCCTCAACGCCCTTCTCGATGTTATCGCGACCCAGGCTCGGGCCAATAGTGCGTTCTTCAATAATTGTGATCGGCGCTGCCAACGCACCCGCGCGTAACAACAAAGAAAGTGTTCGCGCCTCGGCAGCTGACACACCTGTGATCTGGAAACGCGCAGAAAACACACCCCGGATTGTTGCAATGCTGATGACCTCTTCTACTTTACGCGGTACGCGTATTTCCTCGCCTTCGGTGCGAATAATTTCGGTCTGATTCTCGATAAAAATGACCGCCATACCGCGATTTAGGTTTTCTTTCGTAGTCTCGCCCATGCGACGTGCGCCAGCAGAATCCAGGCTCACAATAACTGCCGATTGACCATTTTCATCAAAACCCGCTGCGGCGTCAGTCAATTGGTCGCCGGTTACAATCACGTCGCGTTTCAGCAGTACCGGGAAATTCGAGTCACGCCGCTGGTAAAGCTTGGAGCCAAATGGCACGCGGCCTGTACGCTCCGCTTCCAGTGGATCGTTGGTTTCATCGACAAGACGAAACTCAAGGGTTGCCGTTGCACTGAGAATCTCCTTGGCTTGCGCGGTGTCCTGGACACCGGGTAGTTGCACCACGATGCGGTTCACACCCTGTTGCTGCACAATGGGTTCTGCCACGCCGAGTTCGTTGACGCGATTGCGAATGGTCGTAATGTTCTGCTGAAGTGCAAAATTCATGATATCCCGCACGCGCGTTTCCGAAATACTGCCAGTCAGTGTCAGATCACCGGTATTCGTATTGATATCCAGTTCCGGAAAATCGCGGTTGAGTACATCCTCACCGCGATCAAGATCTTCCCCACTGCGGAATGTGACCGTCAGTGTGTTGCCACTGCGAACGATCGCTTGGTAATAAATGCTTTCCTGTTGTAACTGCCCACGGAAGCTACTCTCGTAACGTTCAATCCGCTGATTAACGGCTGTGTTCATATCCACTTCCATCAGAAAATGCACACCGCCGCGTAAATCAAGGCCGAGATTCATTGGTCTTAAACCCAGGACACGCAACCATCCTGGTGTGCGAGGTGCCAGATTCAAGGCGACTGTGTAATCGCCCACTAGCGCCCGCTTTAACAAGTCAACGGCACGCAATTGTGTTTCTGTATCGGCGAACCGGAAAATGACCGTGGTTTCAGAAATCTCGCTACCTATAAAAGAGATATCTGCCGTACGCAAGGCCTCCTCGACCTGAAGTCGAGCGGATGCATCAATGGGTATGGAATTTTTCAACCCAACCTGAACAGCCGGATCATCACCGTAAATATTTGGCAGCGCGATGATGATCCCGAGAGTTATCGCAATGACAACAAGTAGATTCTTCCAAGTGGGATAACGATTAAGCATTTAGGATTCCTTTCGGGTGCTATGCAACTCAGTCCAGCGTCTTGATAGTTCCCTTGGGCAAAAGTGTGCTGACTGCGTGGCGTTGCATTCGGACCTCGATATCCTTGGCCAGTTCCACGGTGATGTACTGATCACCAGCCTTAAGGATTTTCCCGATAAGACCGCCATTCGTCACGACTTCGTCACCCACTGCGAGACCATCGACCATGCGACGCTGTTCCTTGGCGCGTTTGCTTTGTGGGCGGATCAACAGGAAATAGAAAATGACAAAAATGATGACCAGCGGCAGTAATGACGTGAAAGCGCTGGGCCCCGTCTGGCCGCCCGCCTGGGCAAAAGCATTACTAATGAAAAAGTCCATATATTTTCAACCCTTGAATAAGTACAATTTTTTGTAGTAACGGCCAGAAGCACGTTCAGCGGCCGCATATTATGCCATAGCCGGCGGCTCCTGCCCGCGCAGAGCGTAGAATTCCCCAATGAAATTATCAGACTTGCCGAGGACTATGGCATCACGCAATCCTCGCATGAGCTCTTGGTAATAATGCAGGTTGTGAATAGTGTTCAGGCGGGAGGATAAAATCTCGCCACACTTGTCCAGATGCCGCAGGTAGGCACGGCTGTAATGCTGACAGGTGTAACAGGTGCAGTCGGGGTCTATTGGACCAGTATCGTCCTGGTAACGACTGTTGCGAATCTTGACCAGTCCGAACCGCGTGTACAGAAACCCGGTGCGTGCGTTCCGAGTGGGTAATACGCAATCAAACATGTCGATACCACGGCGCACAGCTTCAACGATGTCCTCCGGCGTACCTACGCCCATCAGGTATTTTGGAAACGCAAACGGCAGGGCCGGCACCGTCGCGTCCAGCACGGCCAGGCGTTCCGTCTCGGCTTCGCCCACGGACAACCCACCAATGGCGTAGCCATCGAACCCGATTTGTTCAAGGTGTTTTACTGATTCTTCACGCAACTTCGTGTGCATGCCACCTTGCACAATTCCAAACAGAGCGCTGGCATGGGTTCCATGTGTCTGTTTGCACCGTTCCGCCCAGCGCATGGACAGAGCCATTGAATCATTGGCAGTTTTTTCGTCTGCCGGGTACGGCGTGCATTCGTCAAACACCATTACTATGTCCGCGCCTAGTGTATGCTGAACCGCAATAGATTTTTCCGGTGTTAATTCAATTCGGTCTCCGTTCACGGGCGACAAAAAAGTCACGCCTTGTTCAGAAATCTTGCGCATGTTTGCAAGGCTGAACACCTGGAAGCCGCCGGAATCTGTCAAGATCGGTCCCTGCCAGTTCATAAAGTCATGCAAATCACCGTGCTTGGAAATCACTTTTATTCCCGGCCGCAACATGAGATGGAACATGTTGCCAAGAATAATTTCAGCACCGCCTGCGGAAATTTCTTCGGGTGTCATGGCTCTAACAGTGCCATAGGTCCCAATCGGCATGAAAGCAGGCGTATTAACAACACCGCGGGCGAACGTGAGTTTTCCACGACGTGCCTGCCCTGATTTTTTTTCAACCGTGAATTTCATGTCTGGCTTTGCTTTGGGGTGTAACGAACATTGCATCACCATAACTGAAGAACCGGTAGCGCATTTCGATGGCGTGCTGGTACGCTGCCAAGACATTGGCCTTGCCGGCAAAAGCGCATACCAGCATCAGCAGCGTTGATTCCGGTAAATGAAAGTTGGTGATCATTGCGTCGATACAGCGGAAACGGTACCCAGGATAAATAAAGATATCCGTCTGGCCACTACCTGCTTGCAGTTTTTCCGCCTTAGCAATAGTTTCCAGAGTGCGTACCACCGTAGTGCCAACAGCAATCACCCTGCCATTGCGCTCACGTGCGGCAGCTATGGCATCGACTACGGAGCTGTCGACGTTGTACCACTCAGGGTGCATAACATGATCAACAATATCGATTGTACGTACAGGCTGGAACGTTCCTGCGCCTACATGCAGGGTTAAACGCGCGGTTTCAATATCTCTGGCACGGATTTTTTCAAACGTCTCTTCATCAAAATGCAACCCCGCAGTAGGTGCAGCGACGGCGCCCGGTTTTTCTGCAAATAAGGTTTGATATCGTTCCTTGTC
>JAZFYH010000054.1:0-10450 GCA_036443475.1 Gammaproteobacteria bacterium
ATCTTGGTGATTCGCCGCCAGCTGATTCAATCGTGAAAATCGTCGAGAAACTTGCGACACGAGAAAACCGGGTGTTTGTGCTGCACAGTGAAGGCGGACATGCCAGTGTCACCGTGCCGGCTTTTGATGTGGCAGCGGCGGCACAATTCAAGCTGGCTCATTGGGCAGAATCAGCTACTTATTTGAAGTTTTCGCACGCATTAGAACGGGGTGAATTTACGCTCGCCACTTACCGGGCGCTGACACCAGATCAGCGTCGTGGTGTAAAACTGGCGATTGGCCAGGCACATCATCGACAACTTGCAGGCGCAAGATCCGAACTTGTCTCCGCCTTGCACGCGGGGCTTCCAGTTGCCGAACTGGTTGCTGATGCGGCGCTCAGACTTTCAGATAATGCACTGTTCACACTTGCGCTAGAGAAAGGCCAGGCGAAATTCCTGCACAAACAGCTCGCCCTGATACCTGCCAGCTTTAACGCTACCGATGGACTGAATTTGCTCAAAACGGCAACACGACATGCGCCCTTGCAATCAATGGCGTTGTTGCTGATGGCGAACTTGGATGTTTCGGTCAAGTCGTCTGTCATCGACTTCCTGCTCGAGCGGCTGACAGACAAATCCTCTACAGCCTCTGCAGCGGCTACACTCGCACGTTTTAACGATACAACCGTAAATAACGCACTGGGCAAACTGTTGCACGACGATAATGACGTGACGCGCAGAGGTGCAGCACTTGCTCTGCACTTTGAAGGCAGCGATCAGGCAACGACCATACTGCGTAATTTTGTTGATTTACCCGGAGGTGATTCGGTCTTAAAAAGAGACATAGCAAAATGGTTCACCGACTGATTCTGTTGCTGCTGCTTCTTCCGCTGAGCGGTGGTGTGCACGCCGCTGCGGTCATATTCACGTACACGCAAAATGACAATACCGGAAACAATATTGCCCTCGGTTATGCGGTTCCCCTTCCCGTCGCCTCATTGACCGCGGTGGACGGTTTTCGCGCCTACGACGAACTACACAATCAACATGAATTTTTGGCGATGTTTAATGCCAACGTTGACAGTCGCGTTGCGGGAAAAACGTTGAAAGGTGAAAATATTTACGCCTATGTGATCGGCGATGCCAACGTGACCACAGTTCATGACAGTGTTCCTGAAGCTGCCGTCATGATCACTGGTGGTACCCACCCGCGGGAATGGCAACCGCCCGAAGTTGTTACCGAACTACTCGAACAACTGGTTGAAATCAAGGATGACAACAGTATTGGCAGCTACCTTCGTGACAATGTCACGATAGTGCTTATTCCGGTCCTGAACGTTGACAGCTTCAGACAAACACAATTGTTTCCAACGCAGGTCACATCGAGTGTGGCTACCCCCCGCGAAGGACGCATGCGTCGCAAGAACCTACGTGCGCTTGACGGAACCAACACGGCAGTTGATGGGGACCTGTTTACGAGTGGCGATAACCTGAAGGGCGTCGACCTAAATCGTAACAATTCAGTCGGGTTTGGCCTGAACGGCGGATCCAGCACTGCGCCAGGCAGTCTCGTGTACCGTGGTCCGCAACCGGCAACTGAGCCCGAGATTCAGGCATTGCAAGCAGCAGCGGAATTTGGCCCGGCAAGCCGATTGCGCATGCACAGCGATACACATGCCTTTTCGCAAATATTTTTCACGCCCATGACCACCAATACTAGGCGTAATACTCTCACTGCGGCACTGACTCATGTCATGCGTCGGGTGACCGGTCTTAGGTACCGCTATGGGCCGAGTACCATAGCGGGCGACATCGGTACTACCTCGGACTGGTTTGCCGAGACTTACCAGATTCCCAGCTGGACTCTGGAAACCGAGCCACTGAATGGTGGCCAGGATTACGGCGGCACGGGTGCATCGCACAGCGGATTTATTCTGCCGGATTCGGAAATTGCTCGAGTACGTGATGAGCTCGCCAAAGTTTATATATTTGGCACTTACCGTCAAGCTGGGCCACCGTCGATAAGGGCTGCAAAAATTTTTGATCGGACCAACGGTAATCTCATGTATAGCGCAACTTGGGATAATACGAGTGGCTTCCAGCGCAACTTGAACGTAGACACGAACAAAGCCCTGATTCCCGGTGGTCGATATACCTTGTGGGTTGCTTTTGACAAACCGATGCGGGTTCGTAACGCCGGTAGCGTGGTGCAGTTCGAGGGTCAAGCGGTAACGCTTTTGCCGACTATTTACCTAGAAACCCCTGACACGGCGACGACCAGATTTAGAATTAATACGAAACCACAGCTTGCTGACTGGCGCGAGTTCATTGGCCCGGCACCAGACAACGCCTTGCGATACGCCGATGATTCAATTCGAACAAGCTTTGATGTCCCTGCAAGTCTTGCTGGTTCAGGCACACAAAGCCTGGCATTGGCAGTAGACGTGACCGACCTGAGTGGACAACAGATCGACGCGAACCCGCAGACCGTTGTCGACTGGCGCAACGGGCACTGGTTCAACTACGAGGATTCTGGATTCCAGAATTCGGAATTTGGCGGTATTGATTGCACAAACAGGCCTTTTATAGCCGACGATGCCAACGCCGCAGCACCTTCCCCAACAGGTGATTGTCGGGTAGTCGCGGCCACCAAGTCAGCCGCCGCACCGGTCAGCAATACGCCTAGTAATGCCCCCACCGCTTCTGGCAGAGGTGGAGGGGGTGGCAGTTTCGGGTTACTATTTTTGGTTCTATTATCACTTCTTGCAATGGTAGGACGGAAAAGAGATTAAATATATGAAAAGGATTTTTCGTTTTTTCCGTTATGTCGCAAGCATGTTCTATGACTCGCTGCTGGTGTTAGGTTTGTTGATGATCGCTACGGCTATTGCCATGGCCTTCGGTGGTGGTGAGTTTATTCTTCCTGAGAGCCCGGCCTTCTTCCTTTACCTGGAAATAGTCGTATTCACGTTCTTCGGCTATTTCTGGACCCACGGCGGCCAGACACTGGGTATGCTGGCATGGAAGTACCGGTTGGTGCGAAAAGACGGTCGTCAGGTCACATGGCGTGATGCGTTATTGCGGTACCTGGCTGCAACTGTTTCCCTTCTTCCGCTTGGCGCAGGTTTTCTGTGGAAATTGTTTGACCCACAAGAGCTTACCTGGCACGACCGACTCTCGGGGACGCGACTCGAAAACGTGTGAGTGACTTAACGCGGCAGGCTAAGCCGCGCAACACAACCTCGCCCTGCGCCTCTGTTAAACAATACCAGTGAGCCACCGTGCGCTTCGGCAATCTGCCGACAAAGCACTAAGCCGATTCCGGTACCGCCAGGTTTGGTCGTAAAAAATGGTACAAACAAATTATCGGTGTTGGCAATTCCCGGACCGTCATCTATGACATCCAATTCCAGATTGTTGCCGCGTTCCCGCCACGCAACCTGAACCTCGCCATCCCGCCCTTCCTGTGCATCCATTGCGTTCTTGATCAAGTTTATCAGCAGTTGTTCGAGTTGATCTGGATCGGCTTTTACAGCAAGTTCCTCTCCCTGCAACTGGACAACTTGTCGTTGATCCATAGCCGCTGTTTTGCCAATTAGTTCCGCTATATTGACACTCTGTAATCGCGGCGCGGGCAGTTTGGCCAGCATAGCGTAGGCTGACATGAACCGGTTCAAGGCATCGGAGCGATCGGCAATAATTCCGAGACCTGTCTGCAGATCTTCACGCCAATCATCCGGCAGTACATCACGGTAGACCGTTTCCTTCAGGGTTTCCGCCATAGAATGAATGGGTGCAAGTGAATTGTTCAGTTCGTGACCAATCACCCGGATCAGGCGCTGCCAAGCTTTGCGTTCTTCTTCCCGTAGTGCGTGGCTCAAGTCTGAAATCACCAGCAGGTAATGCGGCAAGCCAGCTTCGCGGAACTTGCCTCGCCATATATCCCAGCGCCCACTGCCACTTGGAAAATTGCGTTGCGCGATTACGCGGCCTTCCTGGTCCAGCAAATCATCGAGGTCCAACTGGGTTGCACTCAACCCAAGAATGGCATGCGAATGGCGCCCGAGAAGTCGCTCGCCCGCACGGTTCACAAGGCGCAACTTGTGCTCGCCATCGAATGTGAATACGGCAGCATCTAATTCGCCAATAACCTTTTGCAACAGTGCACTGGCTTCACGAGCTTCGTGCCTTTGTGCGCGCAATGTGCTTGACAGTTCGTTTATTTCCCACACGACTTCGCCCAGCACATCGCCATGACGTGCCCGCCTGCCGCGCAACGAGTAATCGCCTTCACGTAGTGCTTCAAGAAGATTGGTAAGTGTTTGCAGGTGATAAACGACCTCACCTTGCAGACGAAATGCCAGCACCAGCCATAACACCGTTGCCAAGAGTAGCAGTCCGAAAATAGTGCCAGGCGTAAAGTCCCCGGAAAGAAGTAAAATAAAAAGTAGTATGAACGCCGGTAATCCTATTGCCAGGGCAAGCAAGAGCAGTCGTGATTCGTAATGAATACGCGACCGGTGCTTAGGTGCGCCGGCCGATTTACTTCGGCCGAGCTGTGGTAGTTGATTATCAGCCAAGCGTTACAGTCCGAACTTTTCGATACGGCGGTAAAGAGCGCTGCGGCTTAAGCCAAGGGCTTCTGCCGTATGGTTCACGTTACCATTAAACCTTTCAAGTGTGTTGGTAATCAACAGGCGCTCGGCGTCTTCAAGCGACATGGCCTCCATTTTCGGTTGTGCCGGGTCTGCACGGCCCGGATTCAGTCGCAGGTCTTCAGGCGCTACCTGGTTTCCGACCGCCATCAGAACTGCACGTTCCACTACATGATTTAATTCACGCACGTTGCCCGGCCAGCCGTACGTCATCAGTAATTGTTCGGCGTTGCGGTCGAAACCACGTAAATCACGATCATATTTCGTTGCGTAATGCCCAAGGTAAAAATCTGCAATACGCAGAATGTCTTCACGACGTTCCCGTAATGGTGGCAAATCAATTTCTACCGTGTTTAAACGAAAAAATAAATCCTTGCGGAATTCACCGTTGTCAATGGCGGTTTGTAGATTGGAATTGGTTGCCGAAATGACGCGTATATCTACTTTCATAGTGCGTGATGAACCGACTCTCTCAAAAGCACCTGCTTCCAGGACATGCAATAATTTCGCCTGGTGCGAAATCGGGATGTTGGAAATTTCATCAAGAAAAATGGTGCCGTTGTCGGCAAGTTCGAACCGCCCAACACGATCATTGCGCGCATCGGTAAAAGCACCTTTAACGTGGCCAAACATTTCGCTTTCGAAAATCGATTCGGCAAGCCCACCCATATTCACACCAATATAAGATTGTGCGCTGCGGTTTGAGTGCTCATGAATCATTCGCGCAACCAACCCTTTTCCCGTTCCGGGCTCACCGGTAATCAGTACATTTGCGTCCGAGGGACCGATGCGCTTGATCATATCGATAACCGGTTGCATAACGGCTGACTCGGCAATGAATTCTTCAGCGGACTCTGTCCGCAACAGTGTATTTTCAGCTTCCAGGTTTCGTGAACGCTGGCGTGCGCGCTTCAGTTCAACCTGGTTGCGCAGAATGGAAAGCAGGCGATTGTTATCCCAGGGTTTTTCTACAAAATCACCGGCACCTAACCTAACCGCCTCGACCGCTACCTCGATGGTTCCCCAAGCAGTCATGACAACAATGGACAACTCCGGCGCCAGGACTCGAACCTGGCGAATTAGCTCTAACCCTTCTTCTCCTGAAGTGGTGTCACGCGTGTAATTGAGATCCATGAGTAGCACATCAAAGTCCGTAGTCTTTAGCGTTTCGATCACCGCTGCAGGTGAGGTCGCAGTCTGCACGGCGCAATTCTCGCCTTTCAGCAACAACCTGAGTGCTTCAAGCAGGTCTTGCTGATCGTCCGCAATCAGGATGCGGGGTTTACTAGACAGGGTCATGTGTTGAACGGGAAATTCCGGTTGAAATGCGGTGGAGTGTATCACGCCGCCTCGCCTTTCTCGGAAATCCAGCCATCAAACAGATTCACCACGCGATCGCCAAACGATGCATTGGTTTCCGAATGTGTGACTTGAATGATAGTTTTTCCTTCGTCATTCAACTCTTTGAGCAACTCCATGATCAGTTGCCCCTGTGTGGAGTGCAAAGCGCCGGTGGGTTCGTCTGCAAGAATGACCGCCGGTTTGGCAACAACTGCCCTGGCCACTGCAACCAACTGTTGTTGTCCGCCAGATAACTGGCTCGGAAACAAGTCTTTCTTCCCGACTATCTGGAAACGATCGAGTATGTCGGCAACGGTGCCCTGGCGTTCCTTTGCCTTGATATTGCGATAGGTCAACGGCACTTCCAGATTTTCGTACACGGTAAGATCATCCAGAAGATGGTATTGCTGGAAAATGAAACCGATATTTTCACGCCCAAGTGCCGATGTCTGTTTGCGTGATTGCTTGTGAACAGCGTGACCAAGAAAATGAAATTCTCCACGGTAATCGCCGTCCAGCATGCCGAGTATTCCCAGCAAGGTGGATTTTCCAGATCCCGAGGGACCCATCACGCTGATAAACTCCCCCTCTTTTACATCAAGACTGATCTGCCGTAGAACAAAGGTTTCTTCGGCTTTTGTCTTATACGACTTTTCAATGTTACGTAATGAAATTAACGGCACATTGTGCTCCTACGTTTGCGGGATAAGTCATCCTATTCTTCGCGCAATGCGATAGCTGGGTCAATGCGCGTAGCACGCCATGCCGGTATGCCTGCCGCGGCAAGAGTTACCAGGAGCAAAAATACCGCGACGCCGGCGTAAATCATGGGGTCCGTGGCGCTCACATTGTAAAGCATGGATTTCAGCGCACCGCTTGCCAGCAGCGCAAGAACGATTCCGACTACCAGCCCAACGCCGCCCAGCTTGAGGCCTCGACCCAGAACCATGGCCATGACATCTGCCGGTCGCGCACCAACAGCTATACGAATACCGTACTCACGAACGTTCTGGCTTACCGCATAGGCGATGACACCGTAGATCCCTGCCGCTGCAAGTATCAATCCGATACCGGCGAAGATGGCAAACAGAAATAATACGAATCGTTCTTGCCCCAACGAATTTTGTAATACCTGTTCCATGGTGAATACATTATTGAACAAGGTGTCTCTGTCCCTGCCCAACACTTTTTCTCGCGCAAGATTTATCAAGCTACGCGGATCATTAACGGTACGAACTGTGAATACCATCTGGAAGGTGCGTGCATTTTCGTACTGGTCATTCGGCATGTACATGGACGGACCAACCCCGTTACGTACGCTCGGACCAGTTGGCCCGAACTGGTCGGGTACGTCTTCGGCAACGCCAATAATGGTCCGCCACGGCCACGGAGAATCGTAAGTACCACGTTTAATGCGCTTCCCTATCGCGCTGTCGCCAGGAAAATGCGTTTCCGCCCAAAACTTACTCACAATGACAGACAAGTCACTCCCGATACGGTCTTGTTCCGTAAATGCCCTGCCCTCAACAATATCGACGTCCATCGCCTCTAAATACCCAAATGTGATCAGGCGGAAGACACTAAGGTGGTGACCTGCTGGATCTTCCGTCGGCTTACCCTGGATGCTGTGTCGCATACCACGACCTCCACCACCAATGGGCAAAGCATTTGCAGCGCCCACGTCGGTAACCCCGGGTAGCGTAGATAATTCTCGTACCAGTTCATTGGTGAACTGCGTACGAGATTCATGTGTTTCGGCATTTGATGGCGGGATACCAATATTGAAGGTGAGCAGGTTCCTGGCTTCGAATCCGGTTTCAATATCAATCAGTTGTTGATACGTCCGCACCATCAAACCGGCTCCGACAACCAATAGCACGGCAGCTGAAATTTCTGCGACAACAAGTCCGGAAAGTGCCCGTTGCAACCCTGGTCCTGCACTGCCCTTGCTTCCGCCTTCGCGAATTGCTCCAAATGTATCAATGCGGGTCACGCGCCAGGCTGCCAGTAGCGCGACAAGAAATGCCACCGCGACGGTAAGTGACAGGCTGAACACAAGCACCCCAAGATCCACGGAAATCCGCGACGGATCTGGCGCCAGCACGGGATTTAACGAGAATAGAAGCGGCAATGAGAAATGTGCAACAAGAATAGCCAGCGCGGCGGCGGGTATCGCGAGCACCAGCACTTCGCTTAATAATTGCCTGAATAGTATCAACGTGGTTGCACCCATCGCGGTCATAACCGCCAGCTGCCGTTGCCTTCCCTGCAACCGAACAAGCAGAAGGTTTACGACGTTTAAAATAGTAATGGCGAGCAAAAACGCCACGGCCGCGACAACCATTTGCATGCCTTGCAACACGAACGAGGTCACCGCCACGATCATTGGCTCGGCTATGTAAAACGAATTTTTTATGAATCCGTCACTGTAACTTTCGTGATATCGCTGTGCAGCTGCTTCCAGATCCGACTGGAGATGTTGCAGGGTGACGTCTGGTTTGAGTCTGGCTGCAATGAATAACTGGCCGCCATGTTGATTTGTTGGCAAGATTTTCGGAATCGAATAAGGAACGTACACCTCGTCATTGATGGGAAACTCCTGGTACGAGGGAATAACGCCGACAATATTGTGATCCACGCCATCCAAGCGAAGCAACTTGCCGATCACGCTCGGGTCCGAGTTAAACTCGCGCTTCCACAAGTTACTACTAATTACGACAACGGGGAGATCATTGCGGATTTCTTCATCGCCCAGCGCGCGCCCAAGAATAAATTCATGACCATAAGCGGCAAAGTACCCATCCGTTACGCGAGATCCGAATACCTGTTTTGATTCATTATCACTGGACAGGATAAATGAATTTCCGGCTTGGGCTGCACCGATTGAACTGACGGTGCGCAACGACTGTTGCATGATATCGAAAGCTTCGGCGGATACTGCCCAACGCGTCGTCGGGTCCGATCCCGGGCTGCGCATCTCGCCTAAAATCGAGATAACCTCGTCACTATTTTTAAATGGCACCGCCTGGAAGATCACGGTGTTCACCACGGAATAAATTCCGGTACTCGCACCAATTCCCAGCGTCAGGCACAGAATGACGATACCGCTATAAGCCGGCGTCTTTGCCAGTGAACGGATAGCCAGTTTCAAATCACGTATTAAGGCGTTCATGGTTTACCTCTCATGAATTCATTCGTAACGAAGTACTTCCATCGGATCCACCCGTGTTGCACGCCATGCCGGAAACAGGCAGGCGGCAATGGCCACTAGTACAAACAATGTTGCTATGCTCATGTATGTCATCGGGTCTACCGCAGTAATTCCCACTAGCAGGCTGGACATGCTTTGCCCTAACCCCAACGCGGCCACGATGCCAACACCCAGCCCCATAAACGCCAATAACAATCCCTGCTTCAGAAACAACTTGAAAATATGTGCCGGTTTGGCGCCGAATGACAGCCGTACGCCAATTTCGGAACGACGTTGACGTACCAGGTATGCCAACACCGCGTACAAACCAATAGATGCGAGCACCAGTGCCGAAATTCCGAACGCTCCAATAAGGCGCATTGCAAATCGGGTTGGAGCCATCGCCGTGTCAACGTAATCTGCCATAGTGCTAACCCGCGCCACGGGCAAGTCTTTGTCCATACCCGATACCAGATTCTTTATTTGCGGCAATACTGACAATGGCGGCACGCTGGTTCTTATCATCCAACTGTTTACGCCACCAAATACGCCGCCATATTTACTTGGTAAAAATATGGTTTCACGGCCGCTTTCGTGCAGCGACTCGTTTGCCTGGTGCTCAACCACACCAACAATGGTTATCGGTACCGGTTGCGGTGCCCCCAGTCGTATCCAGATTTGTTTGCCAATTGGATTATCGTTAGGAAATGCGGTTTCCGCTAATGTTCGGTCGACGAGCACATTCGGCCGTGCGTTCTGCTCGTCATCCAAATTGTTGAATCTGCCCATGACCAACCGTGTTTGCATTGATTCGAAATATTCTGGAATGACAAAACGGTAATCGGCTTGTCGATACTCCGTATCATCATTGGCCGATGCTTCAGTTGTGTAACGTCCATTAAACCCCGTGCCTGAAAGGGGAGCCGGAAATGTTGCCGATGCATTTTCGACACCGGGAATAGCTTTAATGTCTTCTTGCAGTTGTAGTACGAACTGCGATCGGCTCTCTGGGTCCGGGAACCGTGCGATAGGCAAATTCACACGAAACGTCAACAGATTGTCGGGGTTGTAACCAGGATCAATATTCGTAAGTTCGTAAAAACTTCGAACCATCAGACCGGTGCCGATTAGCAATACAAATGACAAGGCCACTTCACCTATAACCAGTGCATTGCGCAGTCGACCATGGCCGGCAAGCCCTTCCGCACCAGTTCGTTCGCGCAATTGAATTGAAAGATCCACCCGTGTTCCCTGATACGCTGGCGCCAGGCCGGCAAGGAACG
>JAZFYH010000055.1:0-8656 GCA_036443475.1 Gammaproteobacteria bacterium
AAGGCGGTAACTTCCACTGTTGTCCTGCACGGCTGATTCTCGCTGAAGTACTCGGCATAAACCCGGTTATAGATTTCAAAATCTTCTTTCATGTTGGTCAGGAACACAGTGACATCTACCAGCTTGCTCCAGTCTGATCCCGCATCCTCGAGTATGGTGCGAACGTTGTCGAATACTGAGCGACACTGTTGTTCGATGTCGTAGGCAACAATGTTACCCTCGTCGTTTAGCGTGACACCAGGAATGTCTTTGCTGTCACGCTGTCGTGGCCCGACTCCGGATAAAAACAACAATTTGCCTACCTTTCGCGCGTGTGGATACAGACCCACAGGTTTAGGCGCTTTGCCGGATACAATTTTCTCGTTGATCATGGTTACCATGGTTTTTTAGTATTTGATACAGACATTTTTTGCCTCGGTAAAAAAGCGCATGCTGTCGAATCCGCCTTCACGCCCCATGCCAGATTGCTTCATACCGCCCATGGGTGTTCTAAGATCGCGCAGCATCCAGGTGTTGACCCACACCAGGCCGGATTCAATGCCTTTCGCCAGGCGATGACAGCGCGAAATGTTCTGGCTCCAGATGGACGCAGCCAGTCCGTACTCAGTGCCATTTGCCAGCTGTAGCACTTCGTCTTCGGATTCAAATGGCGTGACGGTAACAACTGGTCCGAAAATTTCTTCCTGATTGGTGCGGCAGTCAGGCCCGAGTCCGGTAATGACTGTCGGGGCAATGAACCAGCCGTTTTCACAGCGTCCTGCAACAGTCACAGGCTCGCCCCCACAGTGTATTTCGCCGCCGTCCTCGCGGGCCGACGTAATACAGCCCAGAATTTTTTCATGCTGCTGTTGCGAGACCACCGCACCCTGTTCGGTGGCGTCTTCCATGGGATCACCGATTCTCATCGCCTTTGCCCGTTGCACGAGCTCAGCGACGAAACGCTCGTAAACTTTTGATTCTACGTAAATACGGGAACCACACAGGCAAATCTGTCCCTGGTTGGAAAAACTGGAGCGCAAAGTGGTTGCCAGCATGGTTTCCCAGTCGCAATCCGCAAAAATAATATTCGGATTCTTGCCGCCTAGTTCCAGTGACAGCTTCTTGAAACGCGGTGCAGCTCGCGCCGCAATGTCCGCTCCGGTGCGCGTACCACCGGTGAAGGAAACAGCCTTGATATTGGCGTGCTCGACCAGCGGCACACCCACTGAGAGTCCGGTGCCGTGCACAACGTTCAAAACACCGGCGGGAAAATCGATGTCACGGCAGATTTCAGAAAATAAATAAGCCGTCATGGGTGTCACCTCAGAAGGCTTGCTCACCACGCAGTTGCCCGCGGCCAGAGCTGGCGCAACCTTCCACGTAAACAGATATAGCGGCAGATTCCACGGGGAGATGCAACCTACAACACCCAGTGGCTGGCGCAGGGTGTAATTGATGGCGTCGTTTTCCATGGCATGCGATTCGGAAAAAAATTGCGTAGCCGCGGCGGCATAAAAACGAAAGTTACGTGCAGCACGCGGTATCTCCACATCGCGCGCAAGTCTTATGGGCTTACCAGTGTCACGTGTCTCCGCTTCGGCAAGTTTTTCCGCATGCCGGTCAATGCTATCAGCCAGTCTGGAAAGCCAATGCGCACGTTCTTCGGCCGGCATTGCTGACCAATCCGGGAAGGCCTTTTTCGCTGCTGTAACCGCAGAATCCACATCCATTGCAGAGGATTCCGGTACGCGCGACCAAGGCATGCCGGTCGCCGGTTCCATGTTTTCGCGATACTTGCCACGGGACGGTGCGACCAGTTTGCCGTCTATGTAGTTTTGAATGTCCTGCATAATCGTTACAGGCTGCCGAGTCGGCCCCCATCGACGGGTAGATTGATGCCGTTAATGTACGCAGCGGCGGGTGATGCAAGAAATACAACAGCGGCAGCTGTTTCTTCCGGCGTGGCAAACCGGTTCATTGGCACGCTAGCCAATGCCTCGCTTTCAATTTCTTCAAAAGACCGCCCTAATTTTTCTGCCTTGGCGCTGAATAAGCTGCGCAAGCGTTCCGTTTGTGTAAATCCCGGTAATACGTTATTTACTGTGATGCCGTCCTTGCCAAGTTCACGGGCTAGCGTTTTTGCCCAGCTGGCAACAGCGCCGCGAATAGTATTGGAAACACCCAGGCCGCTGATTGGTTCCTTTACGGATGTTGAAATAATATTAATGACGCGGCCATATCCAGATTCGCGCATGCCGGGTAATATGGCTTGCAGCAGTTTCTGGTTGCTCAGCAGATGGCGATTGAACGCGTGTAGGAATGCATCCGGGTCCGCGCTGTGTGCAGGTCCGCCCGGGGGACCTCCGGCATTGTTGATCAGAATGTTTATTGGTCCTAAATCCTGAATAGATGTTTCGAGTATGTTGTCCAACCCCGCCTGATCGTCGAAATCGGCAATCAGCAGCCCGTGGCCGTCGCCTTCCAGTTCATCAACCAGGTTGCGCAACTCGGCTTCGCCGCGCGCCAGTGTCGTAACCCGCGCGCCCGCTGCAGCCAGGGCCAGCGCAGTGGCGCGCCCGATACCTGAACTCGCCCCACACACCAGGGCGTGCCGATTACGAAGTTCAAGTTTCATTTAAAGTCCTGTCTAATTACGGGCCCATACCTTACCGCAAATCCCTTTACCGCTCCTTAGTTGGCAGGCGTTTCCTTGCCAGCTTGACACTTGGCTTGACAGGGCAGGGAAACACGGATAGCGGCGCCGTCCAGTCGCATTGCAGTCAACGCGCCGCCCCACAAGCAGCCGCTGTCCAACGGATACAGGTTCGGATCATCAATCTCGCCCAACGCCGACCAGTGGCCGAAAATGATTTTTATGCCGGCGCTAGCTCTACCCGGCACGCGGAACCAGGGCAAGAAACCGGGCGGTTGGCTGCCCACCGGACCCTTTGAATCCAGATCCAGTTGCCCCGTTTCATTGCAGAACCGTAAACGCGTGAAACAGTTAATCGCGAAGCGCAGGCGTTCATGTCCCCGTAAACCGTCGGACCACCGATCCGGCGAGTTGCCATACATGTTTTGGAGGAACGCCACGTAGTCATCACTTTGCAGGCACTGTGCAACTTCATTAGCCAGTGATTTGGCCATTTGAATGTCCCACTGCGGCGGCAACCCGGCGTGTACTAGGGTGTAACCAAGCTTGGTGTCGTCGTGCAGCAACGGTCGGTGACGCAGCCAGTGCAATAACTCATCGCGATCATCCGCAACTAAAATGGCGTCCAGCGTATCTTTGCCCGGTCTTGGCTTTTTGATTCCTGCGGCGATAGCGAGCAGATGAAGATCGTGATTGCCGAGAACGACCGTTGCACATTCGCCTAACGCGTGAACAAAACGCAGGGTATCAAGCGAACGAGGTCCACGGTTCACCAGGTCACCAGTAAACAACAGCGTGTCGGATTCCTCAGAGAATTTTATAGTTTCAAGCAGGGCTAGCAGTTCATCGTGACAACCCTGGATGTCACCAATCGCCCAAGTAGCCACGAATCAGTGCAGCAATCCTGGAACGGCCAGGGTGAATGGTGCTATCGGTGTGTCGAATTCCTTGCCATCATCGGAGCGCATTTGGTAACTGCCTTCCATGCTACCAACTGGTGTTTCAATAATTGCACCACTGGTATAACGGAATCCCTCACCGGGTTGCAGATAGGGCTGTTCACCAATCACACCCTTGCCACGAACTTCCTGCACCTTGCCATTGGAATCCGTGATCAGCCAGTGTCGAGTAAGCAGCTTCGCGCCTATCTGGCCTTCGTTACGAATAGTGATGGTGTACGCAAACATGTAGTGCTGTTCACCAGGGTTTGACTGTTCCGCCATGAACTGCGTGGTAACGTTTACCTGAATATCATGCATGGCTGGTGTTTTCATGTTGTTCCGTTTTATTTATTCCTGTATCAGTGCAACCGGACGGCCAGCACATCGCATGGCGCGGAACCTACCACGGATTTCTCGGTTGAACCAAGCAGTAAAGCAAGCCCGTGACGCTCACGACTGCCCAACACAATCAGATCAACTGCTTGTTCTTTGGCAATTCGCCCAAGTTCCGATTTGATGTTGCCGATTTCCACGTAACGACTGCAATCCGAAATTCCCAATTTTTCGGCGAGGCCGTCAAGACGCAGTCTGGCCGCATTAACCAGTTCGTCTTCCATATTTACCGGTGGCGGCAACATAGCTTCACCGGCGGGATCCACAGGCACGTACTCGACCACATGCAACAAACTTAGCTGTGCGCCGCACGCTTTCGCAAGTTTGCAGGCTCGCTGGCCCACGGTCTCGCTGTCTTGCGTGAGGTCCACAGCAATTAGGATGTGCTCATATGTCGCCATGCTTTCACTCCGCTGATAACCTAATTATATGTCAGCAGGCTTTGCGGAACCCGCCTGATCGTGAAGGTGGTTGGCCAGCGCAGCAAACTCGGCCGGTGCGATTCTTTCCGGTCGCAGGCCGGGGTTCAGGCCACAGGCAACCAGTGTTTCGGTGTCTGCAAGTCCGCGTAACGCGTTGCGTAAGGTCTTGCGGCGATGAGAGAAGGCGCGACGTACCACATCGGCAAACAAATCCTGATCCGTGATTTCGAAGGGAGCTGGAGCTAGCGGTGTAAGGCGCAAAAACGCCGAATCAACCTTAGGTGGTGGATTGAATGCACCGGGTTTGATCAGAAACAGTTTCTCCGCTTTGAAGTGCGCGGCCAGCATCACTGTCAGTCTGCCATAGGCTGCATCACCTGGTGAAGCGCAAATACGCTCGACCACCTCACGCTGCAACATGAAATGCATGTCTTGGACGCTTTCTTCAAACTTGAGGATGTGAAACAACAGCGGTGTCGAAATATTGTAGGGCAGATTTCCGACTAGGCGAAGCTTGTCACCATTTGAGAGTGCGCCAAAATCGAACGTCAATGCATCCGCCGTATGAATAACCAGGTTTTCACGGTCAGAAAATTTTTTCTGCAACACAATTACGGCATCGCGGTCGATTTCAATGCAATGCAGTCTTGTGCCGGCATCCAGTAACGGGCAGGTTATTGCGCCGAGACCGGGTCCGATTTCCACCAGCACATCGCCGTCATCCACAGTAATGGCCTGCATGATTTTTTTTATCGTTGAGGAATCGTGCAGAAAATGCTGACCAAAATGTTTCTTAGTGCGGTGCCTACTCACGCGGCCTTCTTGTTGTTACTCAATTGTCTTGCTAGCTGTATGGCCGCCAACAGACTGTCAGGTTGCGCCTTGCCTGTACCGGCAATATCAAACGCTGTGCCGTGATCCACGGAGGTGCGAATAATCGGCAGACCAAGCGTGATGTTAACCGCGCGACTAAAACCGGCAAATTTCAGAACCGGCAACCCTTGATCATGGTACATGGCCACGAATACATCGGTTTCTGCACGTACCGGCAGGGTAAATGCGGTGTCGGCTGGAACTGGATACGAGACATTTAGTCCTTCTTTCCGAAGTATTTTAATTACCGGTTTCAGGATATCTATTTCTTCGGTGCCAAGAAAACCGTTCTCACCGGCATGCGGGTTTAACGCGAGTACAGTAATGCGAGGCGCGTCGATTCCGAACAGGCTGGTCATTTCCTTGTGCACGGTACGCAGTATGTGTTCGAGCCGGATAGGGTTTATTGCGTCAGGTACACTGCGTAAAGGCAAATGGGTGGTCACGAGCGCAACACGCAAGGAGTCTGCAGTAAGCAGCATGACGGGTTGTTCAACCTTGCAGCGTTGCGCAATATATTCCGTGTGTCCGCTGAACGTAATGCCGGCAGAGCAAATCACGTGTTTGGCGATGGGTGCGGTCACCATGGCTGCAATCTTTCCAGCCAAACAGGCATCAACTGCCTGATCAAGCACGTTTAACAGGCTCGTGGCATTGACTGGATCCGGGTGGCCGGCTGTCACGGGTATTTTGTTTGCGACATGAACCAACCGGACTAAATCGGCTGTCGCAAGTGCGGCATCAAGGTTATCGTAGCAAGGCAGATCGACGTCAAGGTTCAGCTGGGTAGCACGACCAGCAAAAGTGTCACGGTCACCGAACAGAACAACATCTCGCAGTTGCGCAGAGGCTATCGCGGTGAGACAAATATCCGGGCCGATACCGGCGGGTTCACCTGTGGTAATTGCAATGGCGGGTGTCACCGCAGGTCAACCGCCGATACGCACATCCAGGTAAGCTTCATCTCTCAATTGCTGCAACCAGACGAGCGTTTGTTCACGCAACTTGCGTGAATGAATAGCGCTGTAGGCTTCATTGCGCAGTGACTGATCGGTCATGTCCTCCTGACGTCTGCCCAGCACTTCCATCAGGTGAAAACCAAACTGTGTTTGCACCGGCTGGCCGAGTTCACCGATAGCCAGTTCATTCATGGCATCCTCAAATTCCGGCACAAAGGTTCCCGGTGCATTCCAGTCAAGATCACCGCCTCGCGTGGACGTGCCCGGGTCATCCGAATATTCAGCAGCAAGATCTTCGAAGTCTTCACCATCAAGAATGCGCTGCCTGAGCTCAAGCGCCAGTGCTTGTGCCTTATCCGGAATCAATATGGCGTTAGGCGTAATCAGAATGTGACGAATATGTGTTTGCATGACAACGACTGCGTTTTCGCGGCGAATTTCGTTGATGCTGATAATGTGGTACCCACTAGAACTGCGAATGGGATTGGAAATTTCACCTTCTCCAAGGTTGTCGATCACATCTGAGAAAATACTGGGCAGCTCGGATTTTTTCAACCAGCCCAGACTTCCTCCTTCCAGTGCATTTTGCCCATCCGAATAGGCAATTGCTGTTTCGGAAAAATCATTGCCATCGGTCAGCAAGTCGTGAATACGCTGCGCGCGCTCGCGCAATAATTCGGCTTCGTCCGGTGTCGCAATTGAGGGCACGACAACCAAAATATGCGAAATCAAATAATCTGGCTCATTGCCATCCAAGCGTGCATTAAGCAACTGGTCAACCTCTGTGGGCGTTACCACCACGCGCTGTGCAACCTGACTGCGTCGCAATTCTTCCATGATGAATTCGCGCCGCATATCTTCCCGATACGTGGTGTACTCAATCCCCTGCTTGGCAAGCTCAGCCGGAAAGTCGGTGAATGAAACACCGGCCCGTTCGGCGATACCGGCGAGTGCCTGGTTCAGACGGTCGTCCGAGAGCTGAATGCCAGCCCGCTCGGCGAGCTGCATCTGCAACTTGTTGGTAATCATCCTCTCAAGAACCTGGCGCCTGAACGTCTCCTCCGAAGGGAGCTGTGCGCCACGGTCAAGGATCAGCTTGCGAAATTCCGTAACCTCACTATCCAGTTCGGATTCAAGAACTACGTCATCGTTGACGATCGCAACAATTCGATCGATGAGCGTACCTTCCCTGGTTTCGGCAATTTCATCCTCAGCGGCAACTTGGAATGTCAATGCTGCAAGGAATGTTAAAAATATTTTGGCTGGTAATTTCATTGTTATTTACTCGTATCCAAAAATTCCTTCTTCCAGAAAATCATCCACATTTCTTCCGACACTTGTCATGCCTTTGAGTTCTAGCTGCAAGAATAATTGTCGATCCGTGTTGCCGAAGTTATCCACGATAAACCTCCGGTTCACGACACGAATAGCGAAACAGCAACTTTCGTATTCAAACCAAATAAATGTTTCCAACGAGCGGCGATCTTCAAGCGAGTATTGCCACCTGCCAACCGTCTTCCAGCGCTTGGTAACGGGCGCTGCGAAAGACAGGTCAGTTTGCTCGATTCCGTTGGACCGGCCAATTGTCTGGGTATTACGCCGGAAGCGGTAAGAAAGATTGATAATTGTATCAGTGGCCGGGAGAAACCGAAACTGCAAGCCATATTTTTCCAGCCGATTGATTTCAGAATCCCAGGCTGCTGTGGCCGAGGCAGACCACCAATCGGCGGTGTTCAAACGTAGCTCACCAACAACAGGCGAGCGGTCCGATGTGTCAGGCAGCGCGATTGCGTCGAGTGTTACCTCGCGGTCCTGAAAGTGGAAAATCTGGCCGATACTGGCGGAAAAAACAGTTTCGCCGCTCGAACCATCAAGGATGTTGGTAGATATGGCAAGACTAACCTGGTTCGCATCACCTATCCGGTCGCCACCGACAAACCGGTTGTCGGAGAAAAGTGCATCGAAGTTGATGTCCTTCAGGCTTGTATCGAAATCAGGAATCCCGGTGTGATCACGGGTTGGCACGTAGAGATAATAAAGCCTCGGCTCAAGAGTTTGGAAAAAATCATCCTTTTTCATTTCTCGTTCAAATATTAGACCAGAATCAAACGATACTATTGGCGCAGCAACCGATTCCTCACTTGATGTGCCGTCTGTCTGGTCCAGGTTGTAACTTATCGCCTGAAATCCCACCACAGGTTGTGCGAACCAGCCAGCGTTTTTATTTCGCCAGGACAACTTTGGTTTCATGAAAATCCGATCACCTTGAAATGAATTGGATTTCACGAATCTCGTTATCGCCGCAAGACCCCCGTATGTAATACCCAGTGGCCCAAAGAGCTCGGCGTAGTTAATTCTAACTGCGGGTAATTTTGCAAACGGGCGCTGTCCTGGTTGTATGCTTTGGTCAATGACCTGGAATGTTTCAATGCCAGC
>JAZFYH010000056.1:0-6778 GCA_036443475.1 Gammaproteobacteria bacterium
CGGGAATTCTCCAACCTAGATGTTGTTTCAAGAAGCGTCAGTCTGGGCAGTTTTGTACCGAGTAACCAGGAGGACAAGCTTGCCATCATTGATGATATAAATTTCCTTCTCGGGCCCGACCTGGCGAAGAGCTCCGCGTCATCACCTCCCACTCCCCTGGATATTAGCGCAATTAAAACTCTGCACGCGTCGTTGAAAGAATTTGTTGAGACAGGAAACGAATCCGAGCGCGAGGCCGCACTTGCTTTGCAGTCTGCAATTACCTCTATGCTTACGCGCATTCAGGAATCCAGCGATCCACAAGCACTGCTGAAAGATCTCGACCAGATACTGGTTGGTGTATTGCCCGATACACTGGCCGCTTTGCGCCAGGCGTTGACGGCAAGCGAAATTGAACTGGAATCTTTACCGAAGGACTTGCAGTTGCGCTGGGTCGCAAACGACGGTAGGGCTCGCGTTGATATTTTTCCGCGCTACGACATTATGAATGAAAAAATATCCAGGGAATTTGTTGCCGCGGTTCAATCTATTGATGCAACGGCAACCGGTTTACCAGTTATTCATCAGCAAGCTGGTGATGCAGTATTGCAGGCATTTGTGCAGGCGTTTACTTCCGCTATTATCGTAGTCAGTGTTTTGCTGTTTATAGTCATGCGCAACGTGCGCGATGTAATTCTGATTCTAGCGCCACTGGTTGTGGCTGGCCTGGTTACCGGCGCGGTTACCGTTCTTTTTGGAATACCGTTTAATTTTGCAAACATCATTGCACTGCCGTTATTACTTGGCATGGGGGTGGACAACGGTATTCACATGGTTCACCGGGCACGGGTCGCGCCGCCATCAACCGGCAACCTGTTGGAAACCAGTACTGCGCGCGGGGTGGTGTTCAGTGCGTTGACCACTATATTCAGTTTTGGAAGCTTGGCGTTTTCACGTCACGTTGGAACAGCCAGCATGGGTGAACTGCTTACTATTGGCATGGTGCTGACAGTCATAGCAACACTGATCATTTTGCCTGCCATGATCCATATAGAGGAAAAACGTTGAAGACGTTTATAACCGGTGCTACTGGATTTGTCGGTTCTGCCGTGCTGCGCAAGCTTTTAAAAGAAGGTCACCAAGTTCGGGCGATGGTTCGTCCGCAAAGCGATTTAAGTCACCTGTCGGGTTTGGATGTTGAAACAGTAACCGGTGATCTCACTCATCGGGAGTCACTCGTACCGCTGCTTGAGGGGTGCAACGTGCTATTCCATGTCGCGGCAGATTATCGATTATGGGTACGTCATCCGAAATCGATTTATGCGAACAACGTGGATGGCACGCGAAACCTGTTCGAGGCCGCTGCACAAACCGGTGTTGAGCGCATGGTGTACACCAGCAGCGTCGCAACGCTTGGATTGAATGCAGACGGTACGCCTGCCGATGAAGAGCTGCCAGCGACACTTGATGACATGCTTGGGCATTACAAACGATCCAAGTACCTAGCCGAGGAGTGGGTGCGCCGGTTTGTGGCCGAACGGGGTGCGAACATCGTTATTGTGAATCCGGCCGCGCCAATAGGTCCACGAGACAGCCGGCCCACGCCGACTGGCAAATTGATACTGGATGCAGCATGTGGGCGTATGCCGGCTTATGTGGATACTGGCCTGGATGTTGTGCACGTGGACGATGTGGCCGCTGGCCACCTGCTTGCCTTTACCAATGGCAAGCCTGGCCGGCGCTACATTCTGGGCTCGACCAACATGACTTTGCGTGACATTCTGGTCGAGGTTTCCGAACTGGTAGGGCGAAAACCGCCTTCGATTGAATTGCCATCGGCGCTGGTACTACCTTTTGCTTACCTCATGGAAGCCTGGGCCCTGCTCACTGGCATGGAGCCTATCGTTTCGGTCGACGGCGTGAAGCTGTCGCGCAAACGGATGTTTTTCACCAGCCAGCGTGCCATCGATGAGCTCGGTTATGCCCCGCGACCCGGATGCGAAGCAATCAGGGATGCGGTGGACTGGTACCAACAAAAGGGATTTCTGCACTGACCGTCCGTGCGAGCCCCGTGCCAATGGCGTAAAATGCCGCTCCTTTAACTCAGCCCAAGAGTCCATTTCATGCAAGCCGAGGCGCAAGCCCAGCCGAACATTGCCCTGGTGAAATACTGGGGAAAGCGCGATGCAGCGCTAAATCTGCCTGCAGTGGGCTCCATTTCCATCACTTTGGATTCTCTGGTTACCCGCACCCGTGTGCAGTTCGATGAGCAACTGGAAACCGACCAGGTGACACTCGATGGCGTGACGAATGTCGAGGAAAAGAATCGTATTGGCCGCTTCGTAGAACTATTTCGCGAGTTGGCCGGAATCCATTGTTTTGCATACGTTAACAGCGCAAACAATTTTCCGACTGGAGCCGGATTAGCGTCCTCTGCCTCAGGGTTTGCCGCACTCGCTGTTGCCTGCGATGCTGCGCTCAGCCTGAAACTGGATAATCGCAAACTCAGTGAACTGGCTAGACGTGGGTCGGGTTCCGCGGCGCGTTCGCTTCTTGGGGGATTTGTGGAGTGGCATCTTGGACAGGAAGCCGATGGCAGCGACAGTGTTGCCAAAGCGCTGCGTGACTCAACTAGTTGGCCGTTGCAAACCATAATTGCCATAACATCTTATGATCGCAAGTCGGTTGGATCGTCTCGAGGAATGAATCTAACAATGGAGACATCACCGTTTTATTCGTCCTGGGTCGAGAATCAGAGTGCTGATCTTGATGTCGCGAGATCAGCCATTAAAAATCAGGATTTCGAATCACTTGCCGAGGTCAGTGAATTCAGCTGCCTGAAAATGCACGCCTCCGCACTCGCTGCAAGGCCGGGACTTATTTACTGGAATGCAGCGTCTTTGGCGTGCATGCAGGTAATTCGTCAAATGCGTGCCCAAGGAAACGGGGTTTTCTTTACTATTGATGCCGGACCGCAAGTCAAGGCAATTTGTTTACCAGAGACTGCTGACAGCGTTGCCAAAACACTTGCTGAAGTTCCGGGTGTTGAAGACGTTTTACGTACCGGTCTGGGAAACGGTGCACGCGTTTGTACGGACAAGGACGCATGTTAACCGCTAGTGCACCAGGGAAGCTTGTTGCACTTGGCGAATACGCGGTACTGGAGTCCGCGCCCGCACTGGTATTTGCAATTAACCGTCGTGCCTGCGTAACGCTTGAAGCGGATAATACAGTGCGTTATGCGGTTTCGATGGGGCGAAACAAGATTAACTGCTCAGCGTTTTCTATTTCGCCGACCAACGAGATTACCTGGCAAGACGCAAGAGATGAAAACCGTTACACATTATTAAATCATATCTGGCAGGCGTTGCGGGATCAGCATCTATTGAATTTGTCAGCGTGCCCTGGGATGCAATTGAATCTGGATACCGACGCCTTTTCTGACGACGTTAGCGGACAGCCAGCCAAGTACGGCTTAGGTTCCAGCGCTGCATTGTCCACAGCATTGGCCATTGCTCTGGCCGGACGCCAACCCGAAACAGTGGAAATCGATACTTGGTTGTCGTTCATTCATACTGCACATAGCGCCTTCCAGGGCGGCAAGGGCAGTGGTTTGGATGTGGCCGCGTCATTGCTGGGTGGCGCGATCGAATTCAGGAACTCGAGTGGTACACCCAAAGCAAAATCGTTGCGTGGCCCGGTTGGGTTGTCGCTGGGCGCCGTCTGGACGGGCATCTCTGTGCCAACGTCGCAAATGCTGGCCCAACTCGAAGAATGGAAGGCAACAGACGAAACCCGATACTTCGACCAAATGGCGGTCCTGACCAAAACAGCGGAAGCGGCCCTGACCGCATTTTCAAGCCAGCAGACGGAAAAATTCCTTCAGAATTTCGAAACTTACGGAAATCAGCTGCGGATTTTGGGAGAATACAGCGGCCTGGATATCTTCAGTCAGGAACACGAGGCAATCAGCCGCTGCGCAAAATCCTGCAATGTGACATACAAAACTTGCGGGGCGGGCGGTGGTGATATTGGGATCGCCTTGTGCGATAACCACGAGTGTATGCAGGAGTTCGCAAAAGAAGTAACGGCTGCGGGATTCCGGTTCCTTGATCTGGAAATTGAGAAACAGGGCGTCGCACTGCAATAACCATGAGGTAACTGGCGTTAATGGATATTTCGCGCATTCCACAGTTTTACAAATTGAGTGTTGATCAGCGTGTTCGCGTCATGCGTGAACGCGGTCTGCTGACGAAAGAGGATTTCCTTTCGCTGAGCAGTGGTGATCACACGCTGAAGATCGACCACGCGGACAAGATGATTGAAAATGTCATCGGTGTACTTGGAATACCGGTTGGTCTTGGTCTCAATTTTCGCATAAATAATACGGATTACGTCGTACCGATGGCGGTGGAAGAGCCTTCAATTATCGCGGCTGTCTCATCTGCGGCAAAAATCGTCCACAACGCTGGTGGATTTACAGCGGAAAGCACAGATCCAATTCTTATCGGGCAGGTACAGGTTATTGATGTTGCGCATCCAGCCAAGGCGCAGGCTGCTTTGTTGCAGCACAAGGATGAAATCATCAATCTTGCGAACAGTCTTCACCCTAAAATGGTTGCCCGTGGCGGTGGCGCGAAGGATATCGAAGTTCATATCCACCCTTCACCAACCAGCGGCAAAGACATCGTTGTGTTGCACTTGCTTGTGGATACCTGCGATGCCATGGGTGCGAATCTGGTCAATACAATGTGCGAAGGCATTGCCTCGCTTGTGGAGAACCTGACTCATGGCAAGGTGTTTTTGAGGATTCTTTCAAATCTATCTGATCGCGCGCTAGCCAAGGCAACCTGTGTAATACCGCCTGTATACCTGGAAGGCAAAGGCTACTCGGGTGAAGAAGTTCGAGACGGTATCATTATCGCGAACGACTTCGCGGTGGTGGATCCGTACCGTGCCGTGACACATAACAAGGGTGTCATGAATGGCATCGACGCTGTGGCATTGGCAACCGGTAACGACTGGCGCGCTATTGAAGCTGCGGCGCATGCGTACGCGGCGCGCGGCAGTCATTACACGTCATTGACCAAATGGTACAAGGACGATGAAGGGAATTTGGTGGGAGAGCTGGAAATGCCGATGAAGGTCGGCATTGTTGGCGGTCCATTGCAGTCGAATCCGACAGTCGCGGTCAATCATCGTTTGCTCGGCGCAAAATCAGCACGTGAGCTTGCGGAAATCATGGTCACTGCGGGACTGGCACAGAACATGGCAGCTTTACGCGCCCTGGCGACGGAGGGCATACAGCAAGGCCACATGACCCTGCATGCCCGTAGTGTTGCCGTGGCGGCCGGTGTAGCGGCGGAAAGTTTTGATGCCGTAGTCGACCGTCTGGTCGAGTGCGGCGAAATAAAAGTCTGGAAAGCACAAGAAATTATCGCTGAGCTGAACAGAACAGGCTCGACGTTTTCCGTACAGGGTAAACAGGAAGATAGTACAGAGACCGTTCGCGGTGAACTCGCTTCGGCACACGGCAAGATTATCCTGCTCGGTGAACACGCAGTCGTGTATGGTCGTCACGCGATTGCTGCACCGGTGCCACTTGCCATCCAGGCGAAAGTACAGGATGCCAAGCAAGACGTTGAATTGATCATTCCACGTTGGGGTGTGGACCAGAAACTGAACCCACGCACTGAACAGCGCCTGTCGTTCCAGAAAACACTTGGTATCATTCTCGACACACTGGGGCTGACAGGTCGCAGTATGCAAATTGAAGTTTTTCCAAATGTCCCACGCGCGATGGGTCTTGGCGGCTCGGCTGCAGTGGCGGTCGCTATTATCCGCGCGTTGGATTTGCATTATCGTCTGGGCTTGACCGATGAAGGCGTCAATTCACTTGCGTTCGAATGCGAAAAAGTCGCACACGGTACGCCTAGTGGCATTGATAACACCATAGCTACATTCGGGCGTTGCCTTCTGTACAAGCCGGGCGAGCCGCCGTTGCGTCAGGATCTTGAAATTGAACAGCCGATCAATTTTGTTGTCGGAATCAGCGGGGTTGAAAGCCTGACTGCCAAGATGGTGGCCCGGGTACGTGGGGCCTGGGAAAAGAACTCGGACCTGTACGAGCGGATTTTCAACGAGATCGATGCACTCACTTTGCAGGCGGTGCAGGCCATCAAGGAACAAAATCTCGAGCAACTGGGTCAGTTAATGAATATATGCCAGGGACAATTGAACGCGCTGCAGGTATCCAACTGGGAAATCGAAGAATTGATTGAGATTGCGCGGGAGAACGGCGCACTGGGTGCCAAACTTACCGGTGGCGGAGGTGGCGGTTCCATGATCGCACTGTGCCCGGACAAAGCGGATCAGGTGATGAAGGCCATGCGTAACGCGGGGTATCAGGCTATGGAGGTGCAGGTTGGATAATCGAAGCGCCACGGCACCGGCTAAGCAGGTTTCCTTTGATTCCGAGCTGCTGATTCTCGTGGATGAAAATGACAACGAGATCGGCAATAAGAGCAAGGCCGAGTGTCATGATGGCCAGGGTATCCTGCATCGTGCTTTTTCACTTTTTATATTTAATGCTGAAGGCAAATTGCTGCTGCAACAGCGCAGTGCCGACAAGCGACTCTGGCCTAAGTACTGGTCCAACAGCTGTTGCAGTCATCCACGTCAGGGCGAGTCGATGGACGAAGCGATACAACGCCGCCTGCACCAGGAATTGGGCATGACCAGCACGCTGAAGTTCCTCTACAAGTTCCAGTACCAGGCGCCGTTCGGTGACTTGGGTTCC
>JAZFYH010000057.1:0-7515 GCA_036443475.1 Gammaproteobacteria bacterium
CTACACCGCGGCCTTTACCTGTGAAGCGGATCTCGACGAGCCGGATGCGGATGACGTCATAGTTTTTCCCGTATCCAGGGATGTCTCCATTGAGGCAGGTGTTATCACGCAGGCCGATTTCTCTTGAACGCTGTTGCGGAAAGCGACTTTCGGACCATAGCCCCAGGTTTTAGTTCTCACTAACATTGCTATTGACCTCTAGCGAATGAAGGTCTACGCTTCACTAACAATGCTAGCGAGGCTGTCATGGCGAAAATCACTCTAGGCGAATTTGAACACCAGGTTTTACTGGCCATCTTGCGGCTGGATGGCGAGGCATACAGCGTCCCACTGGTGCTCGAACTCGAGGAACGCACCGGCCGCGAAGTCTCGCAGGCCGCGGTATTCATTGCCCTGCGGCGTCTCGAAAACAAAGGGCTGTTGACCTCGCGCATTGATGATCGCGCTTTGAAAAATACTGGCAGGGTACGCCGCTATTTCAAACCAACTTCGGAGGCCATGCGTCGATTAAAAGACACGAGACGTGCACTTGTCCGGTTATGGGAAGGACTGGAAATGCGACTCGACGAGGCCTGAACATGGATCGCAAGCACGACGCCCATTCTTCGTTGCCGTTTTACTCGCGCTGGTTGATGCGCCTCTTGCTCAGTCGTCATGACTACAGTTGGATGATGGACGACCTGGACGAGTTGTACCGCCACAAAGTTGATCACGATGGCAAGGCAGCCGCAAACACCTGGTTGAAACAGCAGGTCATGGCGTACTCGGGCCGGTCTTTGTTCGAGTTGTTACGCCCGGGACCAAATATGAATACCAACATTAGCGTGGCTCGCGAAAACCTTAACCTGTTCGAGGTAGTCAGGCAGTTCATACGCGATATGCGTATTAGCACCCGCAACTTGGCCAGGACGCCGGTCATGGCTATCACCATCGTGATAACCGTTGGATTGGGTATTGCCGCGACCACGGTAATGTTCGCGGTGGTCAACGGGGTCATGCTGAAACCGCTTCCCTATTCGCACTCGCAGGACCTGGTACGCATTTATACCGATGCGCCACCCAACAAGTGGAATCTGTCGGTCGCAGACTTGCTCGCGCTTGAGGAGCAACAAACCCAGTTCACGCAAATCGCTGCTTATACGCCAATCGCCATGACTTATGTTGGCGCGGAAAACGCTGAACGGCTACAAGCCATGCGCGTCAGTTGGGGAGTTTTTTCATTGCTGGGCACAGCGCCTGCACTCGGACGGGTGTTCACCAAAAGTGATGCCAGCGCTGACAATGGACAGTTGGTTGTGATCAGTCACAATTTCTGGATGAATCAACTCGGGGGTTCTGCTGCTGTAATTGGAAGCACGCTAAATCTGGACGGCGAGGAGTACCTGGTCGTTGGCGTATTACCGAGAAGCACCGGACCACTTGAAATTGGCAAATCGGTTTTTCCTCTGCAACGATTCGAAACGCCACCACGTAAAGGGCCGTTTTTTCTAAAAGTGCTGGGCCGACTTGCTCCACACGCGACACCAGCGATGGCGCTGGCTGAATTACAGACCATTAACAAACGCATCTTTCCCATCTGGCAATCTTCCTACCAAGATGAGAGTTCCAGCTGGGGAATGATGCCGTTGAAAGATCACGTAATCGGTGATATCAGCAGGACCCTGAATTTTGTCATGGCAGCATTAGCATTCGTATTGTTAATTGCGTGCACCAACGCCGCGAATTTGCTTGTTGCGCGTGCAGCGCATCGACAGCGTGAACTTGCAGTACGCAGTGCGTTGGGCGCATCACGTGGACGTATTTTTCAGCACTTGCTATCGGAAAGCATCGCTTTAGCACTGGCGGCCTGCATCCTCGGACTTGCACTGGCGATAGCTGGAATCAAATTTATTACAACGTTGGGTGCGATAATCCTTCCGCGTATTGCGGAAATTACTTTACTTGGTGATCCGCTAATATTTATGTTTGGTGTCACGGTAATTAGTCTGCTGGTATTTGGCCTGGTGCCAGCACTGCACGCTGCAAATGTCGATGTTGAAGGCGCGTTACGCTCCGGTGGACGCACCACTACCGAAGCAGCCAGCCAGCGGCGGCTGCGTAAAATTCTTGTTGTATTACAATTTGCTGTTGCCACGCCACTGCTGGTCGCATCGGGTTTATTGTTGGTTAGCCTGGATAAACTTAATAGTGTCGACCCGGGTATTAATACCGCAAATGTTCTGACCGCTGCCGTAATCCTGCCCGCTACGGCGTACTCGGATCCGGTACGCGCCCAGGCTTTCTGGGATGAAGCTGCGGCACGTGTTGCGGCGTTACCCGGGGTGGAACAGGTGGCGTACTCGGACTCACGGCCTCCTGTTTTTGCCGGTGATTTCAACAATTTCGATCTTGAACAATACCCGACACCGAGCGGGCAGGCACAGCCTGTTGTGCCTTGGGTGGCTGTCACGAAAGGGTATTTCAGGCTCTTTGATATCGCCTTACAACGCGGACGCGTATTGGAGAATCGTGATGGTGAGCAGGATGCACAACCGGTCGTTGTCGTCGACCAGGCATGGGCGGACCGTTTTTTCCCAAACGAGAATCCTATTGGCAAACGCTTTCACAACGGTGGTTGTACTTCATGCCCGTTGACAACCGTGGTTGGCGTAGTAAGCACGGTCAAGTACACGGGGTTGGATCATCCAGACGAGGGCACGATTTACCAGGCATCGTCGGTGGGCAACCGATTCCGGTTTTTCATGATCCGTACGGCACCGGATGCACCCAGTATTTTGCCTGCGGTACGTAATATCGTGCACGAACTCGATCCGGCGTTGCCGCTGGCAGGCGTTGCGACCCTAGATGATCTGGTTGCCAATTCACTCAGCCTCAAGCGTTACGTTTCGGCCATGGTTACAGGTTTTGCGTCGCTGGCTTTGTTGCTTTCAATGATCGGCATTTACGGCGTCATGGCGTATTTCGTCGAACAACATCGCAAGGACATCGGTGTTCGCATTGCCCTAGGTGCGGCAACCAGCAACGTACTTGGCTGGGTCATGAAACAAGGTATGCTGGTTGTCACACTTGGCCTGTTTACCGGACTGCTGATCGCAGGCATCACGGCGGGATTTATGGACAGCCTGTTGTTCGAGATCAACGCTACCGACCCGCGAATTTTTTCACTGGTAATCTTGTTGATGCTGGGTGTGGCGGCTATTGCCTGCTTTATTCCCGCACATGGTGCGACGCGCGTAGATCCCGTGCAAACCCTGCGGTCTGAATAGGTATGCCATTACCTAGCTCGGGAATGACCGTGTGCAAAACCTATAGGGAGATTAAAAGCTTGCGCAGAT
This sequence comes from Gammaproteobacteria bacterium, assembly GCA_036443475.1. Classification (GTDB taxonomy): domain Bacteria; phylum Pseudomonadota; class Gammaproteobacteria; order Natronospirales; family JAZFYH01; genus JAZFYH01. Next base: position 3,336 of record JAZFYH010000057.1, read on the forward strand.
CAAGGCACAGCTTGGGCGGCAAGCAGGCCCGGTAGACCGGTCACGCCGCCCATTGGATGCGAACCACTGCCACAGAGGCGTAAGCCGGCAATCGGTGTTGCATAATGCGACGTTGAAATAGTCGGCCGCATGCCCAATAGCTGGTCCAAGGCAGGTTCAACGTGATGCACCTGGCCTTGGTGTACGCCGTAGCGCATTTCTATATCAACCGGCGTCAATACTTCCTGGCAGACAATTCGCTGCCGTAAGCCGGGGACAACTTGTTCGATTCTTTCAATGACGGTTTCAGTCAATGCGGTACGCGTGTTATCGCTCCAGCCAGCGCGTAACGCGTACGGTGCATAACCAACCATTACGGACAGCACGTGATGGCCCTGCGGTGCGAGTTCGGGAGTTTCCATGCTCGGTACACTTATATCCAGGAACGGGATTTTCGAAAATTCACCGTACTTGACCGCGTCAAAGGCCTTCTCGAGGTTATCGATACTGCCGGTACACAGGCGCACGCGTGACAGGTGACTGTCAAATCCAGCCTCACCCCGAATGCCAAGATGTATTTTCGCCAACGTGCCGCGTGTGCGAATGGCGCGGACCTGCTTCTCGATACAGACGTCCAGTTGACGTGATTCCACCATATCCAGCAACAGGGTTTTTGGATCCGTTGCAGCCACAACCGTTGTTGCCTCAATGCGTTCACCGTTCATCAACAGGACGCCTTTGACCGTGTTCTGCTCGATGACAACTTGTTTCACTGTCGTATTCAGGTTGACGGAAACGCCAGCATTATCGCAGGCGGCAACGAGCGCGATGACCAATGCTGCCGGGCCACCGATCACATGTTTGTCTCGCAAACTTTCCTGCAACAGCAAGTTGAATGCGGTGCCGGCTGACCACGGACCCTGGAAACTGCCCAGCAGCGAGCCTGCGGCGATCGCCTCGGACATCTTGCGATCAGGAAAATACTCGTTCAGCCAGTCAGCCAGGCACATCGGCGTGATGCGCATGAGTTCGACCATGCGGCGCTTGCCGAGTGCGCGCAGTTTGATACCAGTCAGCGCAAGTCGAAGGTAATCGCTTAACGATTCTGGATGCATGACGGGTGGGGATCGGTGAGCGAGGGCGCGCAGCAAGGGTTTCAAGGTATCTACCAGCTTGCGCCATTCACGGAAAGCGGTTTGCTGTTTGTCCGTAACACCTGAAAGGCCATACCCGTCCAAGGTGAACAAGAACTCGTTCGATTGCATGACTTTTATGGGTATGACCAATTGACGCCGCAGTCCGAATTTTTCCAAGTCGAGTTGTCGAACGACCTGCGAACTTAAGGTCTGCGTGTCGTGAAAGAACCCGGGCACCGTAAATCCCGGGTGAAATTCTTCGGCGGCACAAAGGCCGCCCGGTTTGTCACGGCGTTCGAGCACCAGCACCTTGCGACCGTTTTTCGCAAGCATTGCCGCGCACACCAGGCCGTTGTGACCGGCGCCGATAACTATGACGTCATAGCGGTTCATAAGGCGCGCGATTCCAGCAGCGTGCGCGCACACAAGGCACCAGGTGCACCCATGACGCCACCACCGGGATGCGTACCGGAGGCGCACATCCATAGATTGTTGACCGGTGTTTTATAACGCGCCCAACCGGAGAGTGGTCTGAGAAATGCCAGTTGCTCCAGGCTAAGTTCACCGTGAAAAATGTTGCCCTCTGTCAGGCCATAAGTGTTTTCCAGATCCCATGGGGTCAGTACCAGTCGATCCAGGATCAGGTCTTTCAGGTTCGGAACGTATTCCGCCAACGTGTCGATGACGGTATCACCGAAGGCGTCACGTTGGTTTGGCCAATCTTCTGCACCCTGTTCCAGGTGGTATGGCGCGTACTGCACGAAGATGGACATCACGTGTTTGCCCGGTGGCGCCATACTGGGGTCAGTGAGCGTAGGAATCACAATATCGAGGAACGGCCTGTCAGAGTAACGACCGTATTTGGCCGCATCGTAAGCGCGTTCCAGGTAATCAATGCTCGGTGCAATGGTAATGCCGCCGCGCAGGTGTATACCGTTACCCGGCAGGCAAGAAAATTCCGGCAGGCCGTCCAAGGCAAGATTGACCTTGCCCGTACTGCCGCGCATCTTGAATCGTCTGACTTGTCGTTTCAGCTCATCGCCCAAGTGTTGTTCTCCAACCAGCTTGAGAAAAGTACGATGCGGATCACAGGCTGAAATTATTTTCTTTGCGCGCAGTTCATCGCCATTTTCGAGCACAACACCCACGGCGTTGCCATTATTCATTAATACGCGATCCACCGGCGTTGCGGTACGAATCTCGGCGCCGAAACTGCATGCCGAGCTGGCAATAGCCTGCGTCACCTGGCCGTTTCCACCTTTGGACAATCCCCAGGCACGGTACGCGCCGTCGATGTCACCCATGTAATGGTGCAACAAGACATAAGCCGTGCCGGGCGAACGCACGCCCTGGAAGGTGCCGATGATGCCGCTGACCGACATGGGCGCAATGATTTCTTCGCACTCAAAAGTTTCGGCCAGAAAATCCACCGCACTCATGGTCAGCATTTTCAGGTGTGCAGCAGTCCAGTCGGGATCACGTGAGGTGATGTTGCGTCCAAGGCGTAACATGTCCAGCCACTCGGCCGGATTTAGAGAAGTCGGATCGAACGCCGGGTTGTCCACAAAGTCTTTGACCAGCCGTCCCATTTCCGCCATACGTAATCCAAACTCGGGATACACTTCGGCATCGTGCTTGGAAAACTGTTCCATGTTGCGCCGCGTGCGACCAGCGTCACTGTCACGCAACAGGTAACGACCGTCGGGGAAGGGCGTAAAAGTTGTGTCCAGCGGCAGAATTTCCATGCCGTGTTTCGGCAGTTCCAGGTCGCGAATTATCCACGGTCGTAACAGGCTGATCACGTAGGAACAGGCGGAATACTTGAACCCCGGCAGACATTGTTCGGTAATGGCTGCACCGCCAACCTGTTCGCGTCGTTCCAATACCAGTACCTTGCGGTTAGCTTTTGCCAGGTAAGCCGCGCACACCATGCCGTTGTGTCCGCCGCCGATAATGATCGCGTCATACTGGTTCATGTCTTCCGCTTACGTTCTGGATTTATCACAGCAACTAGATTTTCGCAGTGATGTTGTAAATCAATCGTCGTCACGGCTTTCGCTTCCGTTCTGGATTTATATTCATGTCAAGGTTTTCGCTTGCGCTCCGGATTAAAGAATGGCGTCTTCACAACAGTAGCCTTTACCTTGCAGCGTTCGTATTCCACGGTGTGTTCAACCTGCAATTCGGTACCGGGTTCAGCAAACGGTCTGCGCAGGGTGGCAAGTGCAATGTACTTCTTGAGAATGGGCGACCAGGTATTGCTGGTGACCTGTCCAACCTGTTTGTTGCCGTTATAAACCGGTAGCGCGTCACGACAGGCTTCCGCCGGAAGTACCGGCGGCAGGCCATGTTTTTCGTAAAGTTTTTCGAGGAATTCACGATCTATTTCAAGACCCATCAGCTGCCATGCGGAACCATTTTGTTTTTCTTCCCTGAGTGCGCGTTGGCCGACAAAAGCTTCACGATCCAGGTTCACACACCAGCCCAGTCCCGCTTCGTAGGGTGAAGACTTAAGGCTGTCAATGGTCACCTTCGGCGCACTGAAATAGTCTACGCCCAGCATGATGAAACCGGCTTCGATGCGTGTCATATCCAGTGCATCGAGTCCAGCTGGCTCAATACCGAATGCCCGACCGGCGTCCATGATGATGTCCCACAGTTTTAATGCAGCATCGTTTTCCACCCAGATTTCGTAACCCAGGTCGCCGGTATAACCAGTGCGCGTAATCCAGATATCCAGCCTATCCATGCGTGCTTTCGTGACCCGAAAAAATTTCAGTTCGTCCAGTTTGGCATCGGTGCAGGATTTTAATATGTCACGCGCATTCGGGCCTTGCAGCGCGACGGCGGCAAGTCGCGCCGTCGAATCTTCAATCGTGACATGCATACCGCGTGACAGTTGTTGCAGCCAGTGAAAGGTGGGGTCGGCAGCCGTGACGCGATAGTAATCTTCATCCAGGCGGGTCACTGTGCCGTCATCAATCATCTTGCCCGCGTCGTCACACCAGCAGCAGTAAGTCACCATGCCAACTTTCAGTTTCGAAATGTCCTTAACTGTCATGCGG
>JAZFYH010000058.1:0-5287 GCA_036443475.1 Gammaproteobacteria bacterium
TTAACCGATCTCAATGCCGATCTGCTTGGACACAAAACATTAGGTCGAGTCGAAGAAATGCGTTACCGCTCTTCGCATGACAACAGGGAAATACAGGGTTGGATTGTTTATCCGCCTGACTACGATGCGTCAAAAACCTATCCACTGATTCTTGAAATACATGGCGGACCGTTTGCCAACTACGGGCCGCACTTCTCTGTTGAAGTGCAATCCTATGCCGCAGCCGGTTACATCGTTTTGTACACTAATCCTCGTGGTTCAACCAGTTATGGCAAAGAATTCGGTAATCTCATTCACCATGCTTACCCCAGTCACGATTACGATGACCTGATGTCCGGCGTGGACGAAATAATCAAGCGCGGAATTGTCAACGAAGATCGTCTCTTCGTGACCGGCGGTAGTGGTGGGGGGACATTATCTGCCTGGATTGTCGGACACACGGATCGATTCCGCGCAGCAGTTGTGCAAAAACCCGTCATCAACTGGTACAGCTTTGTGTTGAACGCCGACCTCGCCAATTTTTTTTACCGTTACTGGTTCCCGGGGTTTCCCTGGGACCACCAAGAACATTACATGCAGCGCTCGCCCATTTCTTACGCAGGGAATGTTACGACGCCAACGATGCTGTTGACGGGCGAGGCGGACCACCGCACACCAATGTCGGAAACCGAGCAATTTTATCAGGCGTTGAAACTGCGCAAGGTGGATACTGTGATGGTCCGTATTCCCGATACGCCGCACAATATTGCCGGTCGACCCAGTACGCTGATTGCAAAAGTCGGACACATACTGAAGTGGTTTGAATTACATGATGTTACGCCGCAGGCGGTAAACGACGAGCACGAGGCCGAGCATTAACAGCAACAGGTCGGAGCTGCCACCGCCGCTGTCACTTGCCGGTGTCAGAGAATCGGAAGTCTGCGAACTGCTGTTGACTTTGACGTTATCCTTGAGAGTGATCGTTGCCTGACTGGAACCGTTCACGGTTGCACCGGTAACTGAGCTTATTGCCAGCTGAAACACACGGCCCGGGGATTTCTCGTCATCCTCGAGTAATGGGATTTCAATGACTCGTCCGCTGGCATCACCGCTTGTCCAGGTGACGGTACCGGCGGTGGACAGGTAGTCTGTACCCGTGGTCGCAGTACCATCAATCGTCTGGTAGTCGGCGCTGACCGGCCCGGCAACGCCGCCAATCCGCATCAAGCTGACAAAAGCCTTGCCGGCGGATTCGTTGACCGTGATCGAGTCACTTAGCAACCGCACTTCCGATGCTGAACCGACGTCGGCTACAAAAATGCTTGCCAGGTTCTGGTTGCCAAGGGTGGCACCACCGGTCGGATTGAGCAGCCGTACGAATAATTGTTCAACCGGTTCCAATTGCGCATCTGCAAGTAAATTCACGGTGATTATCTGATTTGCGCTATTTCCCGATGGCCACGTCAACGTGCCAGTGGCGGCGGTGAAATCCGCGGAGTTTGCGCTGCCTATCATTAACTCGTAGTCAACGGTGACGGCTCCGGTACTGCCGTTTCTCCGTCTGACCACCACATTAAGCGGATTACCTTCTTCAGCACCATAAAAAGAATTGCCGAGGCTAAACTGACCTTGATCTACGGCGCGCGTCTTGTCCTCCACGACAAACAAGCCACTGTTTATATCGCTAACCAGAATATTTCCGCTGGCAAGAAATGGATATGTGCCCCAGGCGCCGTTAAAACTTGTACGGTTGTTTAGAGGAAAGGTGTCGAAAAAACCGCTGCTTACCGGCTTGGTCGGATCCGAAATATCCAGGATAATCAGCCCGCGCGTGTAATTTGACATGTAGTACCGATTACCGCGCACGAATCCATTGTGATCAATTGCTCTAGTAGGGCCGTTCCACGTGCCAACCAGGGTCGGCGCTGTTAGATCGGAAATATCAAATACCCGCACCCGTGTTTTGTTTGCGAAGAACAATTCGTCCAGCTCGTCGTGCACAAACAAGTTTTGCTTATCTTCACTCCACCAACCGGAATGTACGTAACCGAAGCCGGAGTAGCCAGTGCTGCTGAGGCGGGTTGGAGTGCTAATGTCTGTCATGTCCCAAATGTCAAAAGTGGATTCGTTGAAGTCAAACAGCAACTGGCAGTTTGCTGCGGTAGCGTCAACGCACTGAGTATTCTTCCGGACGTCGGTGATGATCATTGATGCGGCATCATGCATGTAACCGCGGGAAGGTGAGACACTTAAAAGCATTGGATTAGCCGGATCCTTCGTGTCATAAGCGCGAAAGCCACCGCGTGACAAATTTGACCCGGCCAATATGATACGTGCATTTGCATCCGCGAGTTCAACGCCGAAGGTGTAATCAACATTGCTAAGATGAATATTGTGGTCGCGAATATCGTTTGTGCGGTGACCCAAAAGCGCAACCCGATTGGGTAACTGAGAAAGATTGATTATGGTCAGCCTATCGTTTGCCGCATCTGTTGTGACATAGGCATACGCCTGCCAGCGGCCGGTGTTCCGATTGAATACCTGCAGTACTTTAATGTCACGCCACGAGGTCTGGGCTCCCGGCACTGATCCGATTTCAATCGGCCGCCGCGGATCAGTTACATCAAACACAGCAGTGCCGTTATTCAACCCAATTAGCGCGTACTCGCGTTGCGTGTTCAAGTCAACAAATCCCCAAATGTCAATGGCCGAACTCGCGTTCAGTTGCATATCTTGAAATGCGACGTGGGAAAGCAAGTTTACTGATGCACAGGAGAAAATTCCGGATTGATTATTAATACACGGTTTTTGTGCGTGGCTGCTGCGGAGCTCTTTCAACTCGGACTGTAGCGCCGCAATTTCTCTTGTCAGAGCGGTGTCGAGACTCTTCTGGTCGGCAATGACCTGAAAGCCTCGCGCAACTAGAGTTTCTCTGTACTCTGCTGGTACACCGATCAGAATAGTGGGATTGGTTTGATTGTCAGCCTTGGTAAAACGATCAGCGCGGCTATAACCGCCGCGCACCTCTATCATTCCGCTGGTAAGATGGAAAACATCCATGGCATTGGCAACTGCATAGTTGCCGCTTTCGATCAATATCGAATCACCTTTTCCCGCATGGGTAGCGGCGTAGCTGATGGTGCGACAGGGTGAATTGTGGTTGTCGCATTCACCGGTATCAACGCCGCTTGGTGACACAAAGCGTTGCTTATGGCCTTCATCGTGCGCAGAAACCGTGGCCGCATGCAGAAGCCCGGCAAGTAAGATCAGGCAACAAGATGGGAGGTATCTTTGCATCGCAGGCCCCTGGAATACTATATATAGTAACGGCTTCCTATCATCGGGATTATATGATCCTTACATAAAAAATCGATATTTAGACTGCGAATCCAGTTTGCGCGAGGTCACGTCTTGTATAAATCCCGGAAAATTAATTTGCACGAGGTGATATCACGGTTGATTTTGTCGAATGGGGTTTCCGTCTATTTTTGTTACGCCGTTAAAGGGTCAGTCGGCAAGCGAGGGCATTACCAATGACGACCAAACCCGATGTGCAGATCACCAACGCCATAATGATGGTACGCCCGTCAAGGTTTTGCTCGAATCCGCAAACCATTGAATCGAACGCTTTACAGGCACAACAAGGGGATGCCGACGACGCTGCAATACAGCAGCAGGCGCTGGTTGAATTTGATGCGCTGGTTACCGCGTTGTGTGCAGCTGGCATCGAGGTGATTGTATTTGATGACGCGCCCAAACCGGTAACGCCGGACGCGCTGTTTCCGAATAACTGGTTAAGCACGCATGCCGATGGCACTACCGTGCTTTACCCGATGATGGCGGAGAATCGGCGCCTTGAAAGAGACTATGATTTCCTGCAGCGGTTGCAAGCAGACCATCGGTTTCGCGTTAACCGACTGGTAGAGTTGAGTAATTTTGAAACAAAGAGCCATTTTCTTGAAGGAACCGGTAGTCTTGTTCTAGACCGTGTAAATGCGATTGCCTACGCAAGTCTTTCTGCCCGCACACACCCCGAAATAATCAGGGAGTTTTGTAACGAACTCGAATATCAGGAAGTCACTTTTCACGCGGTGGACGAAACTGGTGTTCCGTACTACCACACCAATGTTTTTATGTGTATTGCTAGAGGCGTTGCAATCTTATGCTCTGAAAGCATTGTTGATGACCAAGAAAGAAGCAAAGTTCGCGAATCTCTTGCGCAGACGGATTACGAAATCGTGGAAATCAATCGTGCACAAGTGCGCGCATTCGCTGGAAATATGATTGGTTTGCAGACACCGGACGGTGACCAGATTCTGGCTATGTCAAGCCGGGCAAAGGATGCCTTACATGAAAATCAGTTGGAAATACTACAGCAATACGGCCATATTATTACCGCCTCGATTGATATCATTGAAAAATATTCCGGCGGCAGCGTTCGCTGTATGATTGCCGAGTTGTTCTTGCCAAGAGAATGAGACGAATGAAGACAGAGATGTCGGAAACCAGTTTGCAGGAAAAGTATGCACCGCATAACGCATGTTTTGGCTGTGGTCCCGCCAATAAAAAAGGGCTGCACGTGCGCAGCATGGTTTGCGGAGATCACACCGAAGCCGAGTGGCAACCCGAACCGCACCATGAGGCGTTTCCCGGCGTCTTGAACGGTGGGATTATCGGCGCCTTGCTGGACTGCCACTCCAACTGGACCGCTGCCTGGTACTTGATGGAACGGGCAGGCGATGATCGTCCACCGTGTACGGTTACTGCGGACTTTCATGTAAAGCTGTTACGTCCCACGTCTAGTGACAAGGTAATTAAGTTAACTGCGCATGTCGTGGAGGCCACCGATGATCGCGTAACAGTTGAGGCTGAATTGATTGCCGACGAAAAAATTTGCGCAACCTGCCGTGGCAATTTTATCGCGGTGAAACCCGGCCACCCTGCGTACCATCGCTGGTAACAGGGTCATGCAAGCCCCCGATTCCTACGAAAAGTTGCTAAGCATCGCCGCAGATGATCCGTCACTGCTGCTATATACCGTTGACGTGATACCGGACAAGGCAAATTTTTTGCCGGTATCTGAAGAGACTTATCGTAACTCAATGTTTTTGGACAACCGGGTTACAATAAAAGATCCACAGTGGATCGTTGCACCGCTATGGAAAACCATCGAGCGCATCAATCCAAGCCTGCCAGCACGGCACTGCAATTTCATTTTTCATATCGGGCATTGCGGATCCACTATGTGCACGCGTTTGTTGGAGGGTTTTCCGGATCAGCTAGCCTTGCGTGAACCCTTGCCGTTACG
>JAZFYH010000059.1:0-2800 GCA_036443475.1 Gammaproteobacteria bacterium
CACTACAAATCCGGTAATGGTCAGATAAGGTGGTAGGTACCCAACGAGATCAACCCGCTCGCGCGAGACGCCCGTCTCCTCCTCCAGCTCCCGTAGCGCGGTGTGTTCAAGATTGTTGTCCGCCGCCTCGACTTGACCACCGGGAAAACTTATCTGACCGGGGTGATCCGGCAGGTGGTCCGTGCGTTTGGTAAGTAAAAGAGTGGGATTTTCAGGGTGATCAACAATCGGCACCAATACTGCTGCTTGGCGAATTTCACGGGGCTTGATGCGCAACTTGGCGGGAATGTCACCACTTAGGCGTTCAAATGCTTCATTTGAAGGATCTCGTGACGGCTTGGTGCCAGCCAGTCTTTTTACTATTTCTTCGCGTCGCACTATTTCTTGCGCATAAAACCGACAACAATGAATACTACGCCGACGCTGAATACGGACACGGAAAGCCATTGTGGAATTACAACTTTCCTCTCACGATCAATGGACGCCGAGAAAAAGCGATTATCGGCAAGTTTCTTTTCTTCCATAAAACTGAATCCACCCAAGTAAAGTCCGACGAACCCGGCAATGATCAGCACGACACCAAGTATTTGCAAGTGCTTCTTTTTCATTTTTATGCCTCGCTACTTCTGGATTCCACCCTTGGTGAGTTCGGATGGGTCGAGTAAACGTTCGAGCTCTTCTCTCGATAGACCGGTTTCTTCTTCTGCGACGTCTAAAATCGGTCTACCTTCCTTGTACGCGCGTTTAGCGGTTGCCGCACCCTTGTCGTAACCGATTACCGAATTTAACGCTGTGACCAGAATGGGGTTACGCTCCAAGGCGTCTTTCAGTGTATCCGTATTCACGGTAAAACTGGCGATGGCCTTATCAGCAAGACAACGTGCCGCATTGGCGAGCACTTCTATGCTCTGTAGCAAATTGTAGGCAATCATCGGCAACATTACATTCAACTGAAAATTTCCCGCCTGACCACCAACGGTTATTGCCGCATCGTTGCCAATAACTTGTGCGCAAACCATGCTGACCGCTTCAGGTATCACGGGGTTGACCTTGCCCGGCATGATGGAACTTCCCGGTTGCAAACTGGGTAATGCAATTTCACCCAGGCCGGCCAACGGTCCGGAGTTCATCCAGCGTAGATCGTTAGCAATTTTCATCATACTGACCGCAACCACCTTCAGCTGGCCGGAAAGTTCAACTGCAGCATCCTGTGCCGACAGGCTCTCAAAGTAATCTTCGTTGGTTTTGAAATCGATTCCGGTCGCCGTCGCCAGATTCGCAGCAACCTTTTTACCAAATTCCGGCTGTGCATTGATGCCGGTACCGACCGCCGTGCCACCCTGCGCCAGTCGTGTTGTGCGTACTAAAGCGGCGTTGATACGGTCAATACCGCGTTCAACTTGTGTTGCCCAGCCACCGAGCTCCTGATCCATGCGCACCGGCATGGCATCCATTAAATGTGTCCGCCCGGTTTTAACCACGTCCTGCAATTCGCCGGCGCGCTTGCTGATGATTTCAGCAAGGTGTGCCAACGCCGGTAACAATTCTTCTTTTGCTGCAAGGCTGGCACTGACATGAATGGTGGTGGGAATCACATCGTTTGACGATTGTCCCATGTTCACGTGATCGTTCGGGTGCACGGGCATACCGGCCTTTTCTGTAGCCAGGTGTGCGATAACCTCGTTGGCATTCATGTTGCTTGAGGTTCCAGAACCCGTTTGAAAAACATCAATTGGGAAATGCCGATCGTGCTGTCCATCAGCCACTTCGTTGGCGGCTGCAATTATGGCTCTGGCAATTTTCTCGTCGAGTTCGCCCAGTTCCAGATTGGCGCCAGCTGTTGCCGCCTTGATCAATCCAAGCCCGCGAATGAACTGGCGCGGCATGGTCAGTCCGGAAATCGGGAAATTGTCCACTGCCCGTTGGGTCTGTGCGCCCCAAAGCGCATCCACCGGGACTTTCAATTCACCCATGCTGTCTTTTTCTGTTCTAAAGCCCTTGTCAGCCATCAAATTCTCCGGATGTATTACATGAATAAAACCACATATCCTATTGATATTTATTATTTTACAACTGAGATTTTCTACAGATCCAAGTCCGCCGCAAGCCATGTCGAACCGCCGCAGTGTACACCCAGCGGCAAGCAGTGTGGACCGGACAGAATTTAGTCATTCCGGTATGATTCGCACTTCTTTTTTCCCGGAGAAGGCATGGACCTGAACCATTTAACCGCCATTGCTCCCAGCGACGGTCGTTACGGTCATCGCACGGGCGAACTGCGTCCCTGGTTCAGTGAGTTTGGCCTTATTCGTCATCGGGTCATTGTGGAAGTGCGCTGGTTGCAGCACCTGGCGCAGTGCTCGGACATTCCAGAGATCAAGCCGTTCTCCGACTCGGCCAACGAACTGCTGGATGACATTTGCGATGCGTTCTCCCTGGTTGATGCGCAGCGAATCAAAGACATTGAAGGCGTCACCAACCACGACGTTAAGGCAGTGGAATATTTCCTTAAAGATCGGATTGGCGATCACGAAGAACTCTCGGCTGCCACTGAATTCCTGCATTTTGCCTGCACTTCGGAAGACATCAACAACCTTTCCTACGCTCTTATGCTCAAGGGTGCGCGCGACGCTGTTATTCTTCCCGGTTATCGTGAAGTGGAGAACGCAATTCGAGAGTTAGCGGACCGTTACGCCGCCTTATCTATGCTGTCGCGTACCCACGGTCAACCGGCAACGCCCACAACACTGGGTAAGGAAATGGCCAACGTCGCAGCGCGACTGGAACGCCAATGTCTCTC
>JAZFYH010000060.1:0-7633 GCA_036443475.1 Gammaproteobacteria bacterium
GTCTGTAGAAAAATCCGCGCCAACAAGCAAAGAAAAAAAGGCGGACAAACCGGAAAAGAAAAATGGCAGCGGCGACCAAGCCGCCTAGTGTAGACGGCAGATTGTGATTATGCTGCCGGGGCCACCGGCAGATTTTTTTCAGGAATTCATTTGTAAAACGGGAATTTTTATGCGCACCCACTATTGCGGCGAAATCAACGAATCCTTGTTAGACAAAGAAATCACGGTTTGTGGTTGGGTACATCGACGCCGTGACCATGGTGGCGTGATTTTTATTGATCTACGTGACAGTAAAGGCTTGCTGCAAATTGTCATAGCCCCCGACAAACCAGACGTGTTCAAACTTGGCGAACGCGTGCGCGGCGAATACGTGTTGCGTGCCAAGGGTAAGGTTCGGCGACGTCCTGAGGGGACGGAGAACCCGTCACTGTTCACCGGCCAGGTTGAAATGTATTGCCATGAGCTTGAAATTCTGAGTCGCGCCGAAACGCCGCCGTTTCAACTGGATGAGGAAGACGTTTCCGAAGAAGCACGTCTGCGATTTCGTTATGTTGATCTGCGTCGACCGGTTATGCAGGAACGGTTGCGCCTGCGTGCCGCTGTGACGCGTGCCATGCGTGGTTACCTGGATGAGCGGGGTTTTCTGGATATCGAAACACCCATGTTGACCAAGGCTACACCGGAAGGTGCGCGCGATTACCTTGTACCCAGTCGCACGCACGCAGGTCGTTTCTTTGCATTGCCACAGTCACCGCAAATATTTAAGCAGTTGTTGATGATGTCCGGGTTTGATCGTTACTACCAGATTGTGCGTTGTTTCAGGGACGAAGACCTTCGCGCCGACCGCCAACCAGAATTTACGCAACTGGATGTCGAAATGTCGTTCATGGATGAAGATGCCATCATGACGATGATGGAAGAACTTATTCGTCACCTGTTCCGTGAAGTGTTGCAAACGGAATTGCCAGATCCGTTTCCGCGCATGCGTTACCGGGAAGCCATTGACCGATTCGGTTCCGACAAACCGGATTTGCGTATTGCGCTCGAACTCAAGGAGGTCGCTGACTTGGTGGCCGACTGCGACTTCAAGGTTTTTGCCGGGCCGGCCAATGACGAGGCGGGGCGCGTTGCGGCGTTGCGAGTTCCCGGCGGCGGTGCTCTGACGCGCAAGGAAATTGACAATTACACTGCGTTTGTTGCGCGCTATGGCGCCAAGGGGCTGGCCTACATCAAGGTCAACGAAACAAACGCCGGCAAGAACGGCTTGCAGTCACCGATCATCAAGTTCCTGAGTGATGATGCCGTAACCGGCATTCTTGAACGCACCGGCGCAGAAAACGGTGATCTGATTTTCTTTGGCGCCGACAAAGCCAGTGTGGTCAATGATGCGCTTGGCGCATTACGCGAAAAAATCGGCCAGGATCTCAACATGTTTTCCGAGGGCTGGCAGCCATTGTGGGTGGTTGACTTTCCAATGTTTGAATACGACGAACGCGAGAAACGCTGGATTTCACTGCATCATCCGTTCACGGCGCCGCAGACAGATTCAGAAAAAACCTTCATGGCTACCGAACCCGACAAGCTGCTTTCGCGGGCCTACGACATGGTAGTTAACGGATCAGAGATCGGCGGTGGATCGGTGCGTATCCACGATCCGGCTGTGCAGGTAGCGGTGTTCAGACTGCTGGGTATTTCCGACGAAGAAGCGCGCGAAAAGTTTGGTTTTCTGTTGGACGCCTTGAGTTATGGCGCACCGCCCATGGGCGGAATCGCCTTTGGCCTCGACCGACTGGTCATGTTGATGGCCGATGCCCCGAATATTCGCGAGGTAATTGCCTTTCCCAAGACGCAAACCGCGCAGTGCCCACTTACCGAGGCGCCAAGCCCGATCAGTGAGCCGCAACTTGAGGAACTGCATATTCGCTTGCGCCAGAAACCGACGGCGAAAGAGTAGTCTCGGGAATATGCAGTATCGTAACTCAGATAAAAGTGCCCGAAGATATCGCGTCGCCTGCGAAAGTTGCGTTGCACCGCATGTTTGACGTTACCCGTTAACCGACTGCCGCGGTGTCAGACAAGAAACCCATTATCGTATTCGTACACGGCCTGTGGATGAACGGGCTGGAACTTGCGTTTCTGCGCTGGCGCGTCAAACAGAACGGGTTTGTCACCACACAGTTCAATTACCATTCCGTTACTCACTCGATTGAAGCCAACGTCACCAAACTGGCTGCATTTGTACACGAACTGGATTCCTCGAGCGTGCATTTTGTCGCGCACAGCTTGGGCGGGCTGGTGGTACTGCGATTGTTTGAGGAATTTCCGGATCTACCGCACGGCCGTATCGTCTTGCTGGGATCACCGGTGCGCGGCAGCAAGGTCGCTCGTATACTGACCGGCATCAAAGGCGGCACCTACCTGCTGGGCAAGAGTGTCGAGGCGGGACTGGTGCAAGATAGAGACCCATATTGGGATGGTCGGCGTGATCTGGGGGTGATTGCCGGAACACTTGGCCTGAGCGTTGTGCGGCTTTTGCACCGGCTGGAGGGGCCCAACGACGGCACCATCGCGGTTGAAGAAACCCGCATCGACGGCATGAAGGATTTTCTGACGCTGAATGTCACGCACACCACTATGGTGTTTTCACCGCAAGTGGCGAACGAGATCGCACATTTTCTCGACTACGGACATTTTTCCACTGCTAGGCAGACTAGCGGGTCAGTTTCTTAAGCGCATAAATTAATTCCAGCACCTCACGGGGCGACATAGCGTCCACGTCAATTGTCCGTAACATTTCAAGTACCGGATTTTCCTGCCCGTTTTGAAATAGCCTGATTTGAGGCGCCACGTCGGTGGATAATTCCTTGTCATGGTGTTCAGTTTCCAGTTTTTCAAGATTGACCTGCGCCTGTTTAATGACTGGCATTGGTATTCCCGCAAGTCGTGCGACTTGAATTCCGTAACTGCGATCAGCCGGACCTTCCTTTACTGCGTGCATAAACACCAGTGAGTCATCGTGTTCGGTGGCGTCCAGGTGTACGTTGTAACAATTGCTTATCCGATCAGGCAGTTCCGTCAATTCAAAATAGTGCGTCGCAAACATGGTTAATGCGCCAATTTCTTTGGCAATGTACACCGCACAGGCCCAGGCTAATGACAGACCGTCATAGGTGCTGGTGCCGCGACCAATTTCATCCAACAAGATGAGACTATTGCGTGTTGCGTTGTGCAGAATGTTTGCCGCCTCGGTCATTTCCACCATGAACGTGGATCGTCCGCTTGCCAGGTCATCAAAGGCGCCAATGCGTGTAAATATTTGATCGACGTTGCCTATGGTTGCGGAATCGGCAGGTACGTAACATCCTACGTGCGCTAGCAAGGTGATCAAAGCGACCTGGCGCATATAGGTTGATTTGCCGCCCATGTTCGGCCCAGTGACGATAAGCATTCGTCTATCCTGATCCATCAACAGGTCGTTCGGTACGAAGGGTTCATCGCGCACGTTTTCCACGACAATATGCCTGCCATTTCGAATATCGAGACAGCTGTGGTTGACCAGCTCAGGTCGTGCCAAGGACAATTTGTTGGCGCGTTCCGCAAAGCACGCCAGTACATCCAGTTTGGCCATGGCCTGCGCGGTTGCCTGCAGGGATGCGAGTTCTTCCAACATACTGTCCAGCAATGCCTCGTAAAGATCTTTTTCGCGCGCTAAGGCTTTTTCCCGCGCCGCAAGCACCTTGTGCTCAAATTCTTTTAGTTCTGGCAGGGTGTAACGTTCCGTTGCCTTGAGTGTTTGTCTTCGAATGTATTCCGGCGGGGCCTTGTCGGCTTGCGCACGACCAAGTTCCACGTAGTAGCCGTGTATACGGTTGTAACCGACCTTCAGGCTAGCCAGACCCGTGCGTTTTCGTTCACGTATTTCTAGGTCAAGCAGGTACTGGTCGGCGTGACTGCTAAGTTGCTGGAGTTCATCCAGCTCGGTGTCGTAACCGGGTGCAATCACACCGCCGTCGCGAATAGTAACTGGCGGATTTTCCACAATGGCCCGCTGCAACAGGAATACCAGTTCGGGTTTGGGCTGTACCTTGTCTGCAAGCTGGCCAAGCAATCCGTTTTGCAGCGGCGTGAATGCTTCATGCAGACCTGGTAAGCCTGACAAGGTATCGCGCAGTACCGCGAAATCGCGTGGCCTGGCTGTGCGTAATGCCAGACGGGCAAGGATGCGTTCCAGGTCCCCCATTTCGCCAAGTTGTGTGCGAATAGCAGCTAGAGTTTCTGACGCCAGTAAGGCAGAAACCGCATCCAGTCGTTGATTCAGTAAAGTGCGATCCCGCAAAGGCCGCTTTATCCAGCGCCGGAGCAGGCGTGCGCCCATGGGGTTGACGGTGGAATCCAGTACACCGGCAAGGCTATGCGTTTCGTCGCCATCAATGCTTTGTGTCAACTCCAGATTGCGGCGCGTGGCGGCATCCAGCACTAGCGCTTCATCTCGGTTTTCGTGTTTCAGTCCATGCAAATGCGGCAACCCGGTGCGCTGTGTATCATTGACGTATTGCAGTAGGCAGCCTGCCGCGGCTACCGCGATATCAAGCTCTTCACAACCAAACCCGGCAAGGTCACGGGTACCAAATTGTTCACACAACAGTTTCCTGGCAGTTTCGCGATCAAAATGCCAGGGAGGGCGTTCCCGCACCTGGATACCAGACGGTAACTGTGCAGCAATTGCAGAATCTTCCTCGATCAAGATTTCCGCTGGTTGCAAGCGTTCGATTTCCGAAACCAGGGCATCCGATCCATCAACCTCTGACACTGTAAATTGTCCGCCGGAAATATCCAGGCCGGCAATACCAAAACGGTTCGCCCGTAAGCAGATGGCCACGACCAGATTGTCGCGCTTATTTTCTAGCAGTGCGTCATCCGTCAGTGTTCCCGGCGTAATAACACGAACCACCTTGCGCTCGACCGGTCCTTTTGACATCCCAGGGTCACCAATCTGTTCACAAATGGCTATTGATTCGCCTTTTCTAACCAAGCGCGCAAGGTAGGACTCGATCGCGTGTACAGGAACTCCCGCCATGGGAATGGGGTTGCCTGCTGACTGCCCGCGCCGTGTCAAAGTGATATCAAGAAGTTTTGCCGCACGCTTCGCGTCGTCGTAGAACAATTCGTAGAAATCCCCCATACGATAAAGCACGAGGATGTCTGGATGTTCTGCCTTGACGCGCAGGTATTGGCGCATCATCGGCGTGTGGTTGGCAAACGAATTTTCTTCCATCAGTTTAACGCACTCCATCAAGACGGGCATGCTAGTATTCGTACCGTTGCCTCGCAAGTACGCTTACATTAATTTATGCAGGGGGATTCACTAGAGGCCATGGAAGCGGACTTAAATCAACTGGCACAAGACCTCGGCCAGTTACTTTCACAAAAAAAATTAACTGTGGTGACAGCCGAGTCCTGTACCGGCGGATGGATTGCGAAAACAATTACCGACGTAGCAGGCAGTTCAGAATGGTTTGAGCGAGGTTACGTCACGTACTCGGATGTGGCAAAGAGGGACATGTTGCAAGTGGCTGATACTGTTCTCGCGATAGATGGCGCTGTTTCACAGGCGACCGCTCTAGCGATGGCATTGGGTGCAAAGAATAATAGTCCGGCCGATTGTGTCGTGGCGGTTACCGGGATCGCGGGACCAGACGGCGGCACGTTCGAAAAACCGGTAGGCACCGTCTGGATCGCCTGGATAATCAATGACAAAAACGACGCCACTTGTTTTAGATTCACCGGCGACCGCGAATC
Organism: Gammaproteobacteria bacterium; assembly: GCA_036443475.1. Taxonomy (GTDB): domain Bacteria; phylum Pseudomonadota; class Gammaproteobacteria; order Natronospirales; family JAZFYH01; genus JAZFYH01. The sequence continues at coordinate 5,800 of JAZFYH010000060.1, forward strand.
CGTGCGTCGACAATCCGTAGCCGCTGCACTTGAAGGCATACGAGAGCGGTTGGTTTCATGAAAAAACATCGTTTGTTCTTTGCGCTTTGGCCAGATGACGCAACGCGTAACACCTTGGAAGAATTCTGTGGCAATGCGATTGCGGATTGTGGCGGCAATCACGTTAAGCCTGAAAATTTCCATATCACGCTGCGTTTTCTGGGCCAGGTCAATTTCACGAGTAACCGCTGCTTACGCAAGGCTGCCGCGCGGGCGCACGGTGAACCGGTCAAGCTGATGCTGGACCGGCTGGGGTTCTGGTCTGGCCCGCAGGTGCTGTGGCTGGGAGCCAACAAAGTACCCGACACGCTGTTGCGACTCGCGGTGAATATCAATACAGAGCTGGGCGAATGTGGGTTCAAGCCCGAGGATCGGCCATTCCGACCACACGTTACCCTGGCCAGGCAGGTCACCAAACCGCCCGAGTCTCCGTCAATTTCCCCACTGGAGTGGACAGCCACTCATTTTGTCATGGTCGAGTCCGATACTCGTCCAGAGGGTGTTCGCTACAAAGTCCTCGAGAAATGGCCTCTAACAGAACGCTGAGAGGCCTGTGAGCATTGATCTTCACGAAGCGTTGAAGGGTGTTTGAAGGCTGGTTTTCAACTGAGCGCTAACAGGTCTTTGAGGCATGGCGCCTTACCGAGAGCAAAATTGGACTGGCGAAATCAGGATTTTCTGGCATAATTGATACTGTATGTATATACAGGTCGGCTCGGCCGGCTCCCATGAACCCGTATCGGAAGAGGCATTCACCATGCAAGAAGACCGTAAAAAGGCGCTGGCCGCCGCACTTGGCCAGATAGACAAGCAATTTGGCAAAGGATCTGTCATGCGGCTCGGGGATGCCTCGGCCGGGAATTGGGACATCGGTGTGATCTCCACCGGCTCCCTGGGACTGGATTTGGCGCTGGGGATCGGCGGTCTTCCAAGGGGGCGAGTAACCGAAATTTACGGCCCGGAAGCCTCCGGCAAGACCACGCTGACCCTGCAAGTCATCGCTGAGGCGCAGAAGGCCGGCGGGACAGCGGCATTCATTGATGCTGAACACGCATTGGACCCCACCTATGCAGAAAAGCTGGGGGTGAATCTGGATGATCTGCTTATCTCACAGCCAGATACCGGCGAACAGGCGCTGGAAATTACCGACATGCTGGTGCGTTCCGGCGCGGTAGACGTGGTAGTCATCGACTCCGTGGCTGCCTTGACACCCAAGGCGGAAATCGAGGGCGACATGGGCGATTCACACATGGGCCTGCATGCCCGGCTGATGTCTCAGGCGCTGCGCAAGCTGACCGCCAACATCAAGCGCTCCAATACTATGGTGGTCTTTGTTAACCAGATCCGCATTAAAATCGGCGTCATGTTTGGCAACCCGGAAACCACGACCGGCGGAAACGCGCTCAAATTTTATACCTCGGTGCGACTGGATATCCGCCGTATCGGCGCGATCAAGAAGAATGATGAAATTATTGGCAACGAGACCCGGGTCAAGGTGGTCAAGAACAAGGTTTCGCCACCGTTCAAGCAGGCGGAATTCGCGATTATTTACGGCGAAGGTATTTCCAGGGAAGGTGAAATTATCGACCTGGGTGTGGCGCATGACCTGGTGGAGAAATCCGGTGCCTGGTACAGCTATAACGGTGAGCGCATTGGTCAGGGCAAGGAAAATGTTCGCCAGTACCTGCTTGACCACCCCGAGATCGCTGCTGATATTGAGGCCAAGATTCGCGACAAGCTGATCATTAAGAAGACGGAGAGTGGCGAAGTCAAAGAAATTGGCGATAAGGCCTGA
>JAZFYH010000061.1:0-2394 GCA_036443475.1 Gammaproteobacteria bacterium
CAAATAGATCCCATAATGTCGCATATCCTTCAAGCAATGCGGGCGCAGAAGCCATGACTCTTTCCAAGTTCGGAATCATGCCGAAGTTTTTCTTGGTCGTAGCCAATGCGTTACGTGCGCTTTCCGGCGCGCTGGTTTCATCATGCAAGGGAAAAGCCATTTTGGCCTTTGTTTCGATCAGTCGTGATTAATTCATGCGTGCAAATGAAAGACCTTGTTCATGATTTTCCACTCACCATCCACTTTTAACAGCGTGAACAAATCAGTAAACCTGAATCCGGTCCAGTTTTCGAGTTCAAGCTTTACGGTAGCAACGCTGTCAACTAAATCAATATTGGCAATGCGCGCCTTAAGCTCTTTCGCCGGACCATTATTGTCGTTCCAGGCAAAGAGGTTCTCTATCGGGCCGGCAAACAAGTCCGGACCGACGTAACCGAAAACCGTCGCGTCTTTATGGAAGGCGGGCTTCATGTCATCACCCTTGCCTGATTTTGCGCCGTCAATGTAATGCTGCAATAGCTGGGCGATCACTTCATGTTCGTTAAGTTTTTCAGCTGTGTTGTTCATCAGTCTTACTCCATATCTTGTTTAGTTAATTGGCTTGATGCATTTGGTTAACCAGGTGCTCAAGCTCGCGATAATCTTTTTTCCAAACCGAAATAAATTGCTGACTTCCAACGTCAGGGAAGATATCGGCTTCGTCGGACTCCAATCCAGCGAGGATGTTTTGCGCGGTAGATTCCGGGGTAGCTTTTTCGCCGGGAAATTCCGCGGCTAAATCGGTGTCAATCGGCCCTGGGTTAACGGTATGCACAGCGATTCCCCGAGGCTCCAGTTCGATGCGGATGCCTTGTGACATAGAAAACAACGCGGCTTTCGATGCAGAATAACCGCCGATAATCGGAAAATTCACGAACGCCGCGATGGTTACCACGTTTACGATGGCGGCATCCTGCTTAGTTTCCAAAACGGGTACAAAGTTACGCACCATGTCCAGAGTGCCGAAGTAGTTGGTAGTCATGTCCCGCTGCAACAGCTCAAGCGGACCGTCCAACAAGCTGGTAAAAGCAGCGATTCCAGCATTGTTGATAAGCAGGTCTGTATCAGCGGCTGATTGCGCGGCTTGCTTAACCTGCTCTGGATTCGTGATATCGAGCGCCAACGGCACCACTCGGTTGTCACCAAAACTCGGCAAGCTATCTAGGTTTCTCGCCGCCGCGTATATTTTCTTCACGCCTCTTTCGAGCAACGCGTTGACCAGTGCCAAACCAATGCCGCGGTTTGCGCCCGTGAGTAATACCGTTTTCTTGTTGAAATTCATCTCATTAGTCCTCTCGGTTTTTCATACGGATCGGTTTCGAGCCGCCTGTAAATTCGTTGGTGCAATCCTAGGTTGTGCATTTACGGGTGTAAATAATTGTTTTTGCACTATACTTGTGCATATATGCACAGATATTAATCCTCACCTAATGGTGGTTCTGAATGAACTGGGACGATTTACGGTTCTTTCTCGCGCTGTCGCGCGAAGGCTCAGTAAGTGGGGCAGGCAGAGCGCTGGGGGTTAAACACACCACCGTTGCCCGGCGGATTAGCGCGCTCGAGGAACGGCTTGGTACGCGTTTGTTCGATCGCCTACCCGATGGTTACGCGATGACTCAAGCCGCAGAAAACATGTTTGAGCATGCACTTGAGATGGAAACGCTTGCTCAAGCAGCGGACCGGCAAGTATTCGGCCGCGATGCCGAACTCGCAGGACCGCTGAAACTAACGGTGGCGCATGATCTTGCTAATCGCGTAATTTTTCCAAAGCTTCGAACATTTACTGATGCATACCCGCGCATCGATTTACAACTGATCACCACCACTGGGTTGGTTGATCTGGCAGCTCGTGAAGCAGACATCGCCCTGCGCTTGACAGCAAAACCACCCGACTATTTGGTCGGCCGCAAGGTGTTGCCAATGCGGCATGGGGTTTACGGAACAACCCGTACCCTGAAAAAACTTTCTGACCCAGTAAATGTCATCCTGTTTCGTGGTGACACTGAGCATCCGCCGTGGGTCACGGAGAATTTTCCGAATGCACGGACCGTAATGCGGGTGGATGATGTTTCTTCTATGGCAGTGGCTACAAAAAACCACCTCGGGCTATCCAGGATGCCCTGTTACATCGGTGATTCAGACTCTGGTCTCCGACGTTTGGATGTTCCACTCAAACTTTCCGACTGGGGTGTTTGGATCCTAAGCCATGTCGATTTGCGAGCGACGGCAAGAGTCCGTGTGTGTCGCGAGTTTCTCCTGGAGACAATCGAACAACACCGATCACTCATCCTGGGCGAAAAATCCAGGTACGTTTAAATGCCTGTGCTCGTCTTCAGAAACAACGCATTGATCTTC
>JAZFYH010000062.1:0-4674 GCA_036443475.1 Gammaproteobacteria bacterium
ATACGAATTCGCCAGGCATACGGAATGCATGGAGGATGAAAAGTCAAAACATATAATCAGAGCATGTTTACTATAAAATCTCCGGGTTTCAGTGTTGAATAAATGCTTGTTCGATGAATTCGATGAATCCTTGTAAGACAGATACTGTCAAATTGTTTCTGGAAACAGCAATTGCACGCGACTGGAATAAACTGGCCACGTATTGCCATGCAAAATTCGCTGTCCGTGAATCTGATGCCCTGCCGTTTGCCGGTGTCTATCACGGGATAGAAGGATTCAGAAACCTGGTACGCTTGATATTTATTGAATCATTTAAGGACTTTCGGGTAGAGCCGCAAAGCTACTCTGAAGGCGATGATCACGTCGTATTGCTGGCTGTTATCAGCGGTGTCGGGAAGAAATCCGGAAGACCCTTTTCCAGCCAGGTGGCAGAAATTTATTGGTTTGAAAATGACCTGATAAGAGAGATCCAGCCATTTTATTGGGACACAAAATTAATAAATGATGTCCTGGCAGATTGATTCCTCATACTGATTATTGCCGGCCTGTCTCTACATCAAGGACAATATTATTTTCTGCGCATTCCATCGGGGTCAATCACCTCCCGGATTAATTTGACCTGCGCCTCCGTCGGCCGGCGGGTTTCCGGCACCGCAGCTGCCGGTAATAACAATTCAAACCCGGTCGCCTCCTGTACCTCTGCTACCGTCACCCCGGGATGCACCGACTGCAGGCGCATTCGCTTACTCTCCGGATGAAAATCCAGCACCGCCAGGTTCGTTACCACCAGTTGTGGTCCCCCTCCCAGTCCCAAACGCTCCCGGGCATCGCCCCCCTCCAGGTAGCCTGCACCACTGATGAAGTCCACCTTTTCCACCAGGCCCCGCGGCGTGTGGTTGAAGTTCCAGTAATACAGCTTCTTGCCGATCGAGCACAAATCCGCTAACCCCGCCGTCCCCGGCAAACGTACCTTTGGCGCGTGGTAATCGTTGCCGATCACCGAGTTGTTGGCGTTGCCATACTGATCCAGCTGTGCCGCCCCCACGCAGAATTTCTCGATCCAGCGACCGTTTAAAATGAAATCCCAGAAATCGCCATACTGTTCAATATACATAATGGCGTCCCGCCACAACGGGGCTTCCAGGGTCGAAGCCGGAATGCGCTGCGGCCGCGGTTCCAGCCCCACTGAACTTGCCAGCCAGATCAGATCGGGGGCATGGGTGAGCCGGGCCAGCATAAAGGCCGCCACCGGGATGAAGGAGCCCATGCCGTTGGTGGTCTGATCTCCGTTGCGGAACTGCTCTGCAAGCACTGTCACCATTAACTCATCGATACTGTAGTCGTCCGTCGCCGGACTATGCTGCCAGTCCGGGATCATGGGTCTTCTTCCCAGTTCTCAATATGGCGCAACAAGGACTCGCCCCCGATCACTTCCAGGTATTCCGCCTGGTTCGATGGCATCCGGATATAACGATCGATGAATGCCGCTGCCTGGCCATTATTCCGTGACACACCTGTCCATTCCCGGTGCAACGCACTGTCATAACCGTAATTGGGAAAAAACGAGGTCGGGTGTGCTCCATACGGTACTTCCACCACGGCATCCACTACAAAGCCCGGTAGTACGGTGCGATCCGGATTGCGGCGCAACACCTCCGTATCTACAATCTGTTCGGCTGTTACGATCACATATTTCGCCGCTTTGGGCATGATCCTCAAATCCGGCCACAAAGCTGTTGGCTCGTACTGGATATTGCCGTAACAGTCGGCACGATGCGCATGAACCAACGCGACATCCGGCACCAGGGCACGGCAGGCAATCACCGGTGAACCACCGAATGGGTCTTCCAGCAACTTCATATTGTCCGGGTTTTGTTGCATCAGATCGGTTCCAATAGCTCCCCGCGTCGGCAGAAACGGGAGATTCCTGGCACCGGCACCCAGCCGCGCATTCAGTACACTCTCTGATATCTCCTCTACGCGGATACGTCCGCTTTCAACCCCCTGGCGATATTGTTGACACAAACCAAACTGCTCCATGGTCACTGCTGCCCCGATGAGTCGATTGATCACACCTGCTGCTGCCAGCCAGTCTACTGCCATCCCGCCAATCAGCACCACCAGACCCAGTTCCCGCTTCTCCTGTCGGATCAATTCGCGAACCAGGGTCATGGGTGCTGCCTGGGTAGCCATGTTCTGTAACGCCACGACATCACCATCACGCACTTTGGCGATGGCCTGTTCCACTGTGGTCAGTTTTTCCTGCATGGTCCGTTCAACCCTTGGATATCTTTACAAGCATCGCCCGTCAGGACGGGCTCCTTGTATGTTGGCCGCCTTTTCTGACTGGCTATCAGATGGGCATAAGTCAGGCGCTTATCAGGAAAAACCAGTACTTCATTATCGGGCCACTTCTCGGCCACATGCAATATCAGGTCACCCAGCGTTGTTATTTTTATCAGGTGCTGATTCATATCTGTAAACAGAAACGATTGATCATGTTGTTATAGTCAATTTCTGATTGGCAAGCAGATCTTGTGCCAAACTTTTGTAATAGAACTGCAATTCTTTCGATACGCATCCATCTGCATTCGCAGGATGTTTGAAATAAACGGCATTGTTTTGAATAATGCCCGAGTTTCCGCCGATATGAATTAGATCCTTTACGAAAGTTTTTTCTGACAATAAATTTGAACTAAAAAGATCGTGGCAGACCCAATCCTTCCGCAATCATGTTGCGTGTCATTTCATTGCTGACCGGTCCGATGCGGAGTAAACGTGCATCTCGCCAGTAGCGTTGCATATCTGTCTCTGCCGAATAACCCATCCCCCCCAATATGGAAATACCCAAGTCCGCTGCCTTGCAGGCGTATTCCGACGCCAGTGTTTTGGTCATCGCCGCATCGATGGCACAGGGTTTACCCTGAGTCTGTAACCAGGCGGTATTGAATAACATCAACTCTGTCTGCTTCTGCCACATGGCAATATCAGCCACATAATGTTGCAGGCTTTGAAACTCACCTATAAATTTTCCAAAGGCCTTACGTATTTTCATGTGGTCAATTGCGTCTTCCAGTACTCCGTCGATTATGCCCAGACACATTGCCGACATCATGATACGTTCATTGTTGAGTGTCTTAGTGGTCTGGTACCATCCTTTGCCCTCTTCGCCCAACAGCAAATCATCAGCTACAAAGACATCTTCCAGAATAACGGAACAGGAACTGAGGGCGCGCATACCGAGCTTGGGCATCGGGGTAGTGGTAACACCTTTACTGTCTCTAGGCACAAAAAACACTGAGATCCCGTCGGTCTTTTTCTCTACATTCTTGTCTGTGCGGGCAATCAGTAACAGGTAGTCAGCAGTATCAGCGGTGGTACTCCAGATCTTCTCACCATTGAGTAACCAGCCACCATCTACCTTTTCGGCATTGGTCTTCATGGCGCCTAATAGATCGGTGCCGCCGCCCGGTTCACTGAAGCTGATGGCAGTCCTGAGTTCTCCGGCCGCCATCTTAGGCAAGAACCGCTGTTTCTGATCCTCGGAACCATAAAAGCCGATAGACTTGGCACCGGAAAAAGAAGTGATTCCCCAGATCCATCCGAGGCCTGCCGCATGGCGGGCAAATTCCCGCATGAAAATAACCTGGATGATAATATCGCCACCCATACCATCATATTCCTCGGCGATACCAACGCCATGGAATCCACCCTCGGTAAGTTTGTCCCACAACTCTTGCGGATACTCGTGTTCCTTACGTTCGAGTGCCCGGCACCATGCTTTAGGACATTCATTGTCAACCCACTTTCGCACCGAATCACGAAACAACTGATATTCTTCACTTAACTCAAAGTTCATTATTTACGTCACTCGGAAGCCTGAATATAGGGGCAACGACGGTTGTAACAACCTGCTACCGCCCCAGAGGGGGTGAAAAATCATATTCCCGTTGCAAAATAGCAGCTATCTCCAGCGGTATGTAACGAATACTCGCAGTCATGTCTACCGCTTCGCTTAGTGTCCAGGCTAACGTCCCACGCACTGAACAGGTTTCCTGCTTACAAAAGTAATCGTCCGGCCGGACCAGGAGCCGAATAACGCGCAAACCTGTTTGTCATTGATTATTGTCCATCCGGCAGTTCGAAAACATACAGCGCGTTGCCGTTGTTCGGCTGATAAATATCCGGGCTCATCACGGCAGTGAGTGCCCGAAAGACTCCAATGCCTGTCGGCACGGCGATAAACTGTTTTCCGCCGACGCTATAGGAAATGGGAAAGCCCTGTAAAGCCGCGCCGAGACGAGCCTGCCACAGCACTTTCCCCGACGTCACGTCGAATGCCTTGAAGTAGCGATCGAGATCGCCCACAAAGGCAAGACCACCCGCCGTGGTCAACACCGACGTCATGAACATGGCTCGCTGCTCGTGGCTCCACAGGTTTTTCATCGTCCGCACGTCGATGGCGACCAGCTTACCGAGGTTTCCATTGCTGCCGGGCATCTCGAATGAACGAGAGTCGCCGCCGTACCCACCGGAGCCTTCTACCATCTCAACCGTGCGGCCAATCAATTCCGCACACAATTGATGGAGCGGAATAATTAATGCGCTTGTCTGTGGACTGTACGCGGTGGCCTGCCAATTATGCCCACCGTACATCCCTGGACAGGCGGAGAT
>JAZFYH010000063.1:0-17369 GCA_036443475.1 Gammaproteobacteria bacterium
ACCCGTCGGCGAGATATGCCCCGAATGGTCCAATGCTTACAGCAATCAAGGGACGAATTCTTGACTGATTCTTATTCTTGATATTGTCGAGATATTGCTCTCTAGCCTCGAATGAAATTTCAACCTCTTTTAGCATTAGAGACTTGGCTTTCTTCTTTGATATTCCTGCTTCTACGAAACCGGGAATGCTAGCCTGGTAGGTTGCCGTTGTGATGCAATCTGCGCCGGCGTCAAGATAGGAGAGATGTACGTTGCGAATTTCTTGAGGATTATTGATTAACAGACTAGCGGACCACAAATTGTTGTGCAGACTGTGTCCACGTTTTTCCAACTCAGTCGCTAATCCACCATCAAGTAGAACGAATCCTTGTTGTTCAAAGAAAGCTGCGATTGGTGATTTCTGCGAATACGATAACTTCATGCTGTATCAATCTTTGTTTGCGGGCCTAATGGCTTTGAGCTCAGCTACCCCGCTCGTACCTGTTCTTGTTCTTCAAGTTTCCCAGACTAGAACCATCATTGGCAAATGGCCTAGCCCGCGGGGTCGGCTGCAGCAAATTGTCAGGAGGAAGGCTAGGGGAAACAGCAATCCTTTCTCCCTAGCCATTAGAACGGAAACCTATGTTTTCCGCCGTTTGATCAGCCAAACAAGAAAGCCACGCTGTAACGGCCTACAAACAATATTCCATTGCCATAGCCGTGCATAATGATTGGGCCCAGGAGACTTCCGGTTCTGTGAAATACGCTTGCGAAAAAGAAGCCTAAAACAAATGCTCCGACTAGTTGGAAAAGGGAAAAATGCGTAATTGCAAACGGTGAGAAAGTGAAGCCTATATGAGCCAGTGTAAATAATATGGCTGCTATTACACCGCTGGACGGGATTTCAAAATTCCCAATTCGATGCATACCTGTGAAGTACTTGCCTAAGATCGTCATTAGCATACCCCGGAAAAGCGGTTCTTCTGCGGTTCCAGTCAATAAGATCTGGAATCCCAAGACACCCGCCATGTTTGTTGCGGTTAAGGGGTAGTCAAAGGAAGGTGCGGTTCCGGAAAAGATGTTTGGCAACAGTGTCAACATGATCACAACCAACCAGACGCGAGCAAACCAACCGATAATCCTCAGGCTTTCCTTTAATTGATTTAGATTAAAACCCCATTGGCGGAAGTCCATCTTGAATACAAACTTCATGACCAAGACTGTGAATGCCAACGCTAAAACATGATGGATGCTTAGCCACAAGAAGACTTTCTCGGGGTCGATGGCACTCACCAGAGGCCAAACAAGACTCGTTACGGCAGTTGCGGAACGGGGGATAATGAATGCCAACAATACGACTGCCGGAATGACGATTAACCGCTCAAGGCGACTCTTAGGCTTATTCATGGGCGTCTACCTCTCGTCCATGATCAAAGTCTAGTACCTGTGGTTACTATAGAATCAAGGCCTCAAGACGAGGGAATTATTGAGGTCAGAGTCGACGCAGTACTAAATTTTTACTCTGATCCAATATCACAGCCTTAGCACTTCGATACGTTCTATCAATTAACGCACCTGTAAAAAGTATACTGACCCCCCTTTTCCCTTACTCCGCCAATAGCAGGTCGGCGTAAACGAATCCCTCGCGCTCAACGGTCTTACCCACTTTTACTTCGAGGCGCCGTTCGAACATTGGACCGAACGTTGCGCAGGTATGGAATTCGCCTCTTTCTCCACATGGATCAACCGATTCAGGGAGACTATCCAAGAACGCATTGTCAAACTGCGCACCGGCATGTTCTGGACCAAGACGCTTCGGGTCGAGGCAGGTGATAAAAGCCTCAACCCCTGACTCAACCATTTGGCGGGACAGCTCCGTAGTATCCAAGCCCCAGATTGGAAACAGCGGTTCGACACCGGTCCCAGAGAGAATCCGTTCGCGGTATTCCCGGACATCCTCCAGAAAAAGATCCCCGAACGCCATGTAGTCGAGTCCGGTCGCGGTAGCTTCCTCGAGCACCGGCTTAAGCGCGGCTTCGTAATCAGCGTTGGAGCATGGATAAGGCAACTCGATCAACTGCACCGGTACGCCGACCGCTGCAGCCTGCGCCTCAAGCACAGAGAGTCGTGTTCCATGGATCGCGACTCGATCAAACGTGGGCGTGACAGTGGTAATCAAGCGCTCGACTGATACCTCGGGATCTTGCCGCAGTAGTTGCAGCGCCCATGCGCTGTCCTTGCCGCTGCTCCACCATAACCATATTCTTTGCAATGATTACCTCTTTAGATTCAAGACCTGACATGTTCTTTTATTCGTCTAAAGACCAAGCTTGTCACAAGTCCTATGGCTGCAACCGCTGCAAGAAAGAAAAAGAAATGTTGATGTCCCGCCGCACCTGGCGAACGGTCCAGCAACCATCCCCCTATCGGTCCGACGAAAACGTCTGGCGTATAACCGATAAAAGACACCAAACCCACCGCGGTTCCTGTCAACGCCAGGGAAACCCGGGCCTCCTGGAACAGGGCAAAGTACACACCACGCAAACCGAACACCGCGATACCGGTGACCACCACATTGGCGAATAAGATCCAGGCTGTATTCGGGTTGGGTTCATTCAAGGCAAAAAACAGGAACCCAGCGACCAACATGCCGAAACAAATGGTAACGACGCGCGACGAACTGATGCGGTCACCCAAAAATCCTGCCGCGACGGCGGCAAACGGTCGAATCCAGCCGGCGATGGCGCTCACCCTGGCACCCTCGACCTCGTTCATCCCGTAACCCTCAACCGCAAACAACGAATAATCATCGAGTCCCTTGAAGGCGGAATAGGCGCATACCACGATTAACGCCTGCAACCACACTGCCGGCATGCGCAACACATCTGGAACATGCCGCCAAACGTGAGTGTTTTCCTGAGCTATTACGCCGGTTTTTTCCGGCACAAACCACCAGACAATGACGGCCGCGACGAGTGTCGTTGTGGTGTACACATAGATAACATTGCGCAAAGCCGCGATGCGTTGCGCATCGCTGACAGTATCTGCGTCTTCGGGAAAGAAAAGGCTCAATAAAACCACGGCACCGGAAGCAATTACCGCCGCCAACAGTCCACGGCCGCCGTCGAGAATGCCATATGCGCGCCCTTGCTCATCATGGCCACCCCACTCACGCGTGGCGCGAATTAATGCCGCCCAAAACAAAAGAATGGTGCTCGCACCCCAAAAGCCAAATAACACCAGCATGCCTTGGTAACTCGGGATGGACGCAAAATACAAACCGCCGAGGCCCGTGCTGACCAGGGAAGCCGTCATAAGTTTGCGTGCCGGAAAACGATCCGCCAGTGGGCCGCCCGGAAAATAGGCGAGCATCGCAATGACGCCGTAAACCGCTTGCAACGTGCCGAGTTCCGTATTGCTGAGTTCAAACGCGCGCAGAACCGTCGGTCGAAAGAATCGTGCGACGTGAAAGGGAAGGCCAAATATCGCCTCACCGGCAATAACCAGCGCAGCCATATATAAGATGCGCTCAATGCGCTGCCGACTGGAATGCGTTCCCATGATGGAAGAATAATTGGGATCGGAATCGAATTACAGTATCGTATTTTTACTCTGACCCTGGCTTACCTTTTATTATTATTCCGATCCCGATTTATTCTCGAACAACGGCTTTCCATCGGAAAGGTTGTATGTTTCTACCTCGTCCCCCATACGCACCATGCGGCGTCCGAGCGTTGGAAAGTCAGCGATTTCGTGCTCCAGGTTTTCCCCGCCCATCATGTAAACCAGCTCTTCGTCGAATGGGTTGGTCATGTTGTGTGGAACCGAAGGTGTGGGGAAAGCGACAAAGTCACCCGGATCAAGCTCGTACTCCTCGCCATCAATCAGGGCCACGCCGCGACCAGAAAGGATATAGATCCACTCTTCTTCTCGATGGTGTAGGTGGTAAGCAAAAGATTCCTTCCCGGTAGCGAGACGAACCAGGCTGACGCCCGTTCGGGACAATCCAGCCGTGCGGCTCAAGTGTGTCCCAGTAATCTCGGATTTCGGATTCCACGGATGCGAAAAAGTGTACTCGGCACTCTTAATGTCAGCTTGCCGCAGCAGGTGCGGATAGGTGTTTGCTGGCTGCATTTTCTATTCCTTCTTCATCACGTCGTTAACCACCAAGGTCTTGGTCAGGCGTAGTAAAAACCCCAGTGGTCCCCAGTTTCAATAGTACTTTTGCTATCAAAAATCGCTTCACAGGTTGTCTTTTTTCATTTGCTCTGCGAATAATTGGGATCACAGTCGACACAGTACTGTAGTTTTGTTCGGACGCCGATTTATTAAAAAGGGTACTGACCCCTTATTCCGACGACCACGCGCCTACATGTGTCGGGACCGGTTGGGTAACTGCCTGATAACTGCGCGAAATTCCGGCGTGGAAATTCGCGCAAGAATCCGGTTTCGCCCTACCGCCGGGTCAGTCATTGTTGGCGAAAATCTGGTTCTGCGAGGCATAAAATGAATAAAGACGCCATGTGGCAAGCGGTACGCGCCCGAGACACGCGTTTCGACGGAGAGTTCTTCTACGGAGTACTGACGACCGGCGTGTTCTGCCGCCCGTCCTGTCCGTCACGCCAAGCGCTACGCAAAAACGTACGTTTTTATGCGACTGCCGTTGCCGCCAGCAAGGATGGTCTGCGGCCATGCAAGCGCTGTAAGCCGCTTGAATCGACCGCGAAGACGCCGACGCTCGAAAACCTGCTCGCGCTATGTCGTTTCATTGACGCGCACCCTGAAGAAGAGCTGACTTTGAACGCACTCTGCCGGCGCGTCGGCCTGAGCACATTCCAGGTGCATCGCATGTTCAAGGCTTTCCTCACCGTCACGCCCAAGGAGTACATCGAGCAGGCGCGTCTTGCCGCGCTAAAACGAAACTTGCGTTCGGCGCCGTCCGTGACGCACGCAATTTACGACGCAGGATTTGGTTCGGTGAGCGTCATCTATGGGCGACTGGACAGGCAGCTTGGTATGACGCCGAAAAAGTATCGCAGTGGGGGTGCCGGAGTGAGTATTTCCTTCGCCATCGGCGACACTGCGTTGGGCCGCGTGTTAATCGGCGCCACTGACCGCGGTGTCTGCTATTTGCAGTTCGGCGACTCCGACGGTGAACTCCTGGAGCAGCTCGCACGGGAATATCCGCAGGCCGAGATCGCACCGATGCCGGAGACAACGCGCGGGCAGTTCGATGACTGGATGTCAGCACTGGGCTCTCACCTTACGGGTGCAACGCCGCGACTCGACTTACCCCTCGACATTCGCGGCACGGCATTCCAGCGCAAGGTCTGGGATTTCCTGCGCTGCATACCGTATGGCGATGTGATGTCCTATACCGAAGTGGCCCAGGCGATCAACGCTCCGACGGCCGCGCGCGCTGTCGCTAATGCATGCGCGAAGAATCGCATCGGCCTGCTAATTCCCTGCCATAGGGTGATCCGCGGCGACGGTACGCTCGGCGGTTATCGTTGGGGAACGGCGCGCAAGCGTACCTTGATTGATGTCGAACGCAGGCATCGGGCCGGCACGGAGCCGGAGCAATGACAGCGCGTCGCGCGGAGCAAATTGCACAGGTCTACGACGAAAAGGAATCCGCCCGTTGTGATATGCGTAATGCAAATGACATTACAGCGGCACTGGACGAGCATGGCTTTGCCATCCTGCCCGAATTGGTGAACACCGCGTCACGCGCCGAACTTCACGCGCTGTACGACGACGATACCCGTTTCCGCTCGACCATCAATATGGCGCGTTACGGCTTCGGTCTTGGTGAGTACCGTTACTTCTGCTATCCCTTGCCCACCCAAGTGCAAGTCCTGCGCGAGAATCTTTACCGTATGCTCGCACCACTTGCCAATTGCTGGGCGGAGCGCCTTAATGATGCGATCCGTTTCCCGGACACTCATGTTGAATATGTTGCGCATTGCCATGCCGCCAGTCAGCCGCGGCCGACTCCGCTGCTGCTGCGTTACCGTAGTGGCGACTACAACTGTCTTCACCAGGACATTTACGGGCCCTGTGCATTTCCGTTCCAAGTCATCTGCCTGTTGAGCGAGCCCGGTCGTGATTTTGCGGGAGGTGAACTGATATTGGTCGAGCAACGTCCGCGCCGCCAGTCACGCGCCAGCGTGCTGCCATTACGCGCCGGCGACGGAGTAGTCATTGCAACCAACCACGTTCCGCGTCGTGGCACGCGCGGCTACTATAGGGCGACCTTGAAGCATGGTGTCAGTACCGTAACGTGTGGTGAACGCTTCACTCTCGGCGTGATCTTTCACGACGCAAGCTGATCAAACTTTCTTCCACGCCTCGCGCGCTGTAGTGTGTTTTCACCTTTTTCTTCGAGGTAGCGTTCAATGGTACGCATCAGGGCAGCTCGTTACCGGCGTGCGGATCAACCGAGTACGGATAGATCGTGGGCAGGAAGCCCGGTTGTGTGCGTACCCGGTCAAGCCACTTGACGAGATTCGGATACGGCTGCAATGACAGATTGCCGTCTTCGGCGAGATGTGTGTAGGCAAAACAGGCGATATCGGCAATCGTGTAACTGCCGTCCACCAGAAACTCCCGCGCCGTGAGTTCTCGTTCGAGAATGTTCAGTACCTTCAGTGCGATTTTGCGCTTTGCTTCCACCATTTCGATCGGCCGTCCTTCGACCTTGCCCGTGAGTGTCCAGAAGCGCAGCGATCCGATGGAGTTTTGCAGGTAGTCGTTCTCGAAAGACAACCACTGCAGAATCTTCGCCTGGTTATACGGATCGTCCGGAAGGTAAGCCGTGCCTTTGGCAAGAAACCAGAGTATGGCCATGGATTCGGCGATCACTCGCCCATCGGCCAGGCGCAGCGCCGGCACCGCACCGGTTGGATTGACGGCGAGATAATCCGGATTCTGGCCCTCGCCTTCGAAAATGCTGACGATTTGTGTCTCGTATTTGATGTCGAGATGGCTCAGCAGCAGGCGAACCTTGTAAGCATTCTGCGAGGGGAGATAGTCATAAAGCGTGAACATGCGGCTCTCCAACGATTGGGTGTGATGAGACTATGCCCCGCAGATTCCAGCGTGACTATCGCATTCCTGCGCGATATTCGATTGCGTGCGCAAGCAACGGCGCGGCATGTTGCAATACAAGACCTGACCCTGAATATCGAATAGTTTCTAGCTGTCTGAGGCAACAGTATTTTTCGACGGATCTTGAGCGGATTGAGCAGCCTCCAGGGTCAACTGCGGCAGCCTAATTTGGGGATAATTGGTGTCAGAGCCGAATTAACCTACTATATTTTTACTCTGGCCCGAATTTACGCATTTTCTCCGGGGCAGAATCGTCGCGTCGAGCTCCAACTTGAACCGGTAACGCAATGATCAGTGCAGTGATCCGGGATTTTTAACCAATCACTTGCTTGCAAGCTGAAGGCCATCGGAATAGTTTTGCGCTTAGTGAAACGGGGGAAATATTATGAATCAGGCAATAAAAAAAGAACTCGACCATTTCATGGACGGACTCTGTAAGCGGAATCCGGGTGAAACAGAGTTTCAACAAGCCGTGTACGAAGTTGCGACCGACATTATTCCTTTCCTCCAGGACAAGCCAGAATATCAAGAAGCACAAATCCTGGAGCGATTGACCGAACCGGATCGCATTATCATTTTCCGGGTGAACTGGGTCGACGACGACGGCCATGCACGCACTAACCGCGGCTACCGCGTTCAATGTTCTAACGCTATCGGACCGTACAAGGGGGGTCTTAGATTTCATCCAAGCGTCAGCCTGAGCATCCTCAAGTTTCTTGCCTTCGAGCAGGTTTTTAAAAATAGTCTGACCGGTTTGCCGATGGGCGGAGGAAAAGGTGGATCGAACTTCAACCCGAAGGGCAAGAGCAATGGCGAAGTTATGCGTTTTTGCCAGGCGTTTATGACGGAGTTGTTTCGACATATTGGTCCGTTCACCGACGTACCGGCTGGAGATATCGGTGTTGGTGCTCGCGAAGTCAGTTTTTTGTTCGGGCAGTACAAGCGTCTTAGCAATCAATTCACCGGCGTCCTCACCGGCAAAGGCCTGGCTTTTGGCGGCAGCGAAATTCGCACCGAAGCAACCGGCTATGGTTGCGTCTACATGATGCAGGACATGTTGCGTCACCACGGTCAGGACGTTGAAGGTAAGACTGCGGTGATATCGGGATCGGGCAATGTAGCGCAGTTCGCGGCGGAGGAAGTGAACTCACTCGGCGGTAAAGTGTTGACGCTTTCGGATTCATCCGGTTTTATCTACGACCCTGACGGTATCTCTGGCGAAAAGCTTGCATACGTCAAGGATTTAAAAGACGTCCGACGTGGACGTATCAACGAATATGCTAAGGAATTTGGTGTCGAGTTTCATGAAGGTAAACGTCCCTGGGCAATCAAGTGCGATATGGCGCTGCCCTGCGCAACCCAAAACGAGTTAAGTGAAGACGAAGCACGCACCCTGATAAAAAACGGCTGCACAGCGGTAGCGGAAGGCGCGAATATGCCGACGCACCAAAAAGGAATCGAAGCATTTCAAGATGCAAGGATTATGTTTGCACCAAGCAAGGCGGCAAACGCCGGTGGCGTAGCCGTATCGGGTTTGGAAATGACACAAAACAGTATGCGCCTACAGTGGTCACGCAAAGAATTGCACGAGCGTCTGCGCGATATTATGAAAGACATCCATGATCGGTGTGCAGAATACGGTGAGGATAACGGCTATATGAACTACGCGAAGGGCGCCAATATTGCCGGTTTTGTAAAAGTCGCGGACGCCATGGTCGCGTATGGAATCATGTAGAAAACCTTTGATGGAGCAGTGCCATCCGTGGAAAAAGATAATTTCCCGAGTTAGCGCGGAATAATTAATTGGAGTCAGAGTCGACACAGCAATGAATTTTTACTCTGACCCCAATTTATCTACTCCAAATTTACCTACTAATCTAAATTTATTTCTTGAATCAGATATATATGTTCTGTCATCCCATCACAGGGCTTCTATGGCGCGCTGGTCTTTCTTTCTGAGCAACCAGAAAAATATCATGAAGTGAGTCACCAACAAAAATGGTACTAACATCGTTGGAATGTACCAAGCTGCCCCGAAGTCCGGCACCACATTCGTGTGTCGGAGTGCATTCATAAGGTCGACAGTACCAATGATGCAGAAGACCCATACGACCACCCGCGCCACAGACCAATTATTCCGAAGCGCAACGAGCGCCAAAAACGCCAACACGCCCGTAAGCAAGTCCCCATAAGCAGCAGGAGCGGCAAAAGTTTCCGACAGCGGTTGAGCAACCACACCCGGGACAAGAAATACCATTCCAATGTGACGAAACGCATGCGGCACGGTCAGAAAGAAAAGAGCCTCGTTTAATGTCTTTTCCTTTAACCACGGAGCAAATAACCAATATGCAAGCGAGCCCCACGCTACCAGGCTCATGGAAAACTGAAGTCCAAAGATTGCCTGTACGTCCATAAATTTATCCTCCCATTATTGAAATAATTGGGGTAAGAGTCGACACAGATCTGTATTTTTACTTTGGCCTCAACTTACCGATTAGCGCAGCAAGCAACTACACATTAGTTATTATCGTCTGTGAATTTAATGTACCAATGAGTGCCATCGCAAAATGGTTTGTTTTTCGACCCGCCGCACCGACACAATGTGAAGTGTTCTTTAGACGCACCGTCTCCCCAAATCGTATCGAGCAAGTCGGCTCCGCCGGACACGATATAGGGACCGTTTGGCGCGACAAAGATGCTTGGCTCAGCACTCAGGTCGCGATGTTCGACATCATCGACCGAGTAACTCAGGGCTCCAGACGGACACGTTTGAATCATCGCAATAATCTCATCAGCACTCGCAGAATCCGGATGAATCCATGGTTCTTCTTTCAAATGAAAAACCGCAGTGAGGTTATCGGTGCAACGACCGGCATGAGAGCAAATGCCCCGGTTGTCGTGAATCGTAATTTTCTTACCCTTGTAATTCTCCCTTTTATCTTCAACGCGTCCTTCAAGTTTGGCAGATGAAAATCCAATCTTTGCGTGTGTCCCATCGCAAAACGGCTTGTTGGCCGACCCGCCGCATCGACATAGAGCCATCGTTTCCTTGGTTTCGATCGACCCATTTCGATTGGTGAATTTCTTGAGATCTTTCACTATATAAGGACCGTCCGGTCTTTGTGTAATGCTCGGCTTTATTTCTGAACTCATGTGAATCTCCTGCCCTTTTTAATTCGTACATTTGCCATCAGTAATCGCTCGACAATTTGTCTTTTTTCATTTGTGCTGAACTGTCTAAAGAATATATTGGGTCAGAGTCGGTACAGTACTGTAATTTTACTCTGACGCCGATTAACTAGATGTTAGCCAACACTTCAATCAAGGCATTAATATCATCACTATTGTTGTAAGGTGCGAGCGAAATTCTGATGCGACCGTTGCGGGCCACACAAATAATGTGGTTGCGACGTAATGCGTTTATTGTTTTCTCCACGTCAAGTTCTGTGTGCATGAGTGCGACTATATTGGGTGAAGCCGACGGATCTTCCAGCGCTCGAAATGGCATCCATCCGTGCGCGTATACACCTTCGATAAGCCTGCGGGAGAGACTGCGTGCATGCGCCTCAAGTCGACTTTCGCCCAAAGGCAATAAATGATCAAGTGCCGTCGTGAGGCCGACCATCGAAATGTAGGACATGGTCGACTGTGTAAAGCGGCGTGCACCGCTGGCAAAAGACAACTGTGTGGCGTCATAATCAAAAGGATTGGCTGTGTCCATCCAGCCCGGAAGCGGTGAAGTTTGCTCGAGCAAGTTGGCAGACACTGCAGCGAGCGCAACACCGCCGTGACCACCCAACCACTTGTAACCACTGGTGACTACCGCATCAGCTTCCCATTCCCGTGAATCTATCTTCAGTATCCCTGCCGCTTGGGTAGCGTCGACTACTAGACTTGCGTTAATGCGCGCAGATGCTTCGCGCAACCGTGGAATATCTACCATGGATCCAGTGGAAAACTGAACAGAGCTGACAGCTACAACGGTTGTATCGCCATCGATGCTGTCGATTAGCCTGTCTGTAAGGTTTTCGGTTGCAATGTCATTGACAAAACGAAGCGCGCAATCGTTTTCAGCTGCGTAGCGAATCCATGGGCGGGTAACGGCCGGAAAATCTGTCGATACTGCAACAATATTACCGCCAGATTTTGGGCGAATCATTAAAGGAAGTTGACAGAGTAATTCGCTGGCGCTAGCTAGAATGGCAAGTTGATCAGAATCGCAATTCAGGAGTCTTGCACCGCGCTGACGCAACGATTCGAAGAATTCAACTTCATCGTTGTCTGTCATTTTAAGATTACCGTGACGGGCAATACGGTCGAGGAAGTCATGCATTGATTGCACTGCTGGCTGACCAATTAAACCCAACGAAGCTTGGTTTAAATAGACATAATCGTCGAGACTTGGATAATCTGAGCGATTGATGAGTGCGTCGGTCATGAATATTATATTGCGGTAATTTCGATTTCAGACGGCTGTCGGCCAACAAATAATTGGAGTCAGTGTCGTCACAGTACTGTATTTTTTCTCTGACCCCAATTTACACTATATTCGCGTTTGGCGGTTTTACTGCGTCTTCTCGTCTCTCCCTGCAGCAGGTTCCTGCGTGTTCCATGGATTGATAGAGTGACGCTCTGGATTGGTGACAGCAAATACGATCTCGTTACCATCAGGATCGCGGACAATGAACATGTCCATCCAATCTGTCGTCTTGATTTCTCCAGCTTCTCCTCCCCAAGCCAGCACCCGTGAGCGCTGGACAAGTAAATTATTGAGTCGAAAGTACAAACGCTGCTGCCCAACTTTCGGTTCCTGACCTGTCGACATCGGCTCGTGCAAGCCGAACTTCACCCCCGCGGCGGTCAACTCCGCGTAGTAAGGCTGCCCATCTGTGTTGGCAAAGCCCTGGAAATCGAACCCAAGCACGTCACGGTAAAACGGTGCACTCTTTTCAACGTCACTGACGTAAAGTACGGGCTTTATTTCGCCGGTGAAGATCCCATGAGCATCCCTCAGGTCATTCTGCGTTTCACCCAGCGCTCCGTTTGCCAAAAATAAAAACAAAAGCGCGGGCAATCCTTTAATCGTACGTAACATAGCGCCCTCCAAAATAAATGGGATCAAAGTCGAATTTCAAAAAAGGTACTGACCCGTTTTTCTCCCCATTACTGGTGCTTGCCGCGGCTCCACCCTTCCTTGGCGAGCCATTGCGTACCAGACAACTCGGCGCCTTCTTCCAGCGTGGTGGCCATGCTGTCGTTCCAGCGATTGAGATAACCGAACAGCGCAATGACACCAAGTAATTCAACGATTTCGCCGTCGTCCCAGTGATCGTGCAAACGTGCCTGGAGTTCATCGTCCACGCCATTCGGTATGGTTGATGCAGCGAGCGCAAAATCAAGCGCCACTCTTTCTGCTTCGCTAAACGTGGGATGTGTTTTGTATTCCCAGATGTTTTCCATCTGTTCCGCTTCTGCGCCATAGCGTTCGGCGGCCCGAATGGTGTGCGCCTGGCAATACCGACACCCCGCCGCGTGGCTGGAAATATACCCAACCAGTCGTTTCAACGCGCTGGTTACGCGGCCCTGGTTTTCCATCACGGCCATATTCAGTTCAATAAATGCTTTCGCAATGGCCGGTCTGTGTTGCATGGTCAGCACGCTGTTCGGACAAAACCCCAGGGTTTCGTTAAAGAACTTTGCCAGTTCACTGATTTCCTCGTTGGCATCCGTCGGTAACGGTTTGACTAAAGGCATGGGGTTACCTCTTTGGCTGGTTCACGCGGGGAAAAGTGTTTGACCTCAAATCGTTCGAAGAGAACTGAGCCTCTCTTCTTATTTGTATGTTCCCCGGATGGGGTAATTGTTGTCTGGGTTCTTGATCCACTTCAGTCCCGAGATAAGATGCTCTAGGTCGGGGCGGACAAACGGATTATTGGCTATGTCCACGACATGCACCTGGTTATTTTCATTAATGACAAACAATCCCGGTTCGGGGAAGGGATGGTCGGTTTCCTGTTCCGATCTCGGATGGGAAATATACAAACCGAGCTCCTGCATCTGCTCGATGCTCAAGCCATAATACAGCGGATAACTGACATCGATTTTTTCCTGGTACCCTTCGAGCTGAGACTGGCTGTCTGCCGAGACGGCGACCAGTTCCACGCCAATGTCGGCCAGTTCCTGCTTATGCGCTTCCAGTTGATTCAGGTACTTGGTGCAAATCGGACAATGCTGACCCCGGTAAACCACGACCATTTTCCAGTCTGTGTCACCTGTGGGTTTGCCGATATCCACGCTGCCGCCCTCAAGGTCATTCACTGAAATTTCAGGAAATGTCGAACCGGCTTCGAGCTTGTTGGGTTTCATGATTACCTCACCAATCGTTCAATGAATAAAAATCAGTTAATGGTAATAAATAAGCATTCTAATCGCTTTTTTACATACGTTAGTCAGGTGGCTTACCGTTTGACTCATCTTGGTCCATTTTCTCTGCGCCCGACTTTCTTCCGCGTTGTCCAGTAATTGGGGTCAGAGTTGAATTTTAAAAAGGGTACTGACCCCTTTCCCAATGGTGGTGCAGTATAGACTTGGATTGTACTGACGGGAAACAGGTCTATGAATAATCATACTGATCGGCGCCAATCTATTCTCACTTTGATGCAAGCCGGTATACAAGCGGCGCACAGCAGGGTTTGCGGGCGGGCCTCTGCGGAATGGTTGGAGAAGCTTTAAGGTTTGCCTTTAAAATGTTTGTATGTCTAAAATTGTTAGTCTATCTTTAGGTATCTCTCGCGAGAGAAGAATAGACAAGTAAACAATAACCCAAAATTTCTTTATATCATTAGTATTCCTTTCATTACCCATTAACAATATTCAAGCCGCATCTGTTTCAGACTGGCGTAACGATATTGACCAGATTGTGGATGACCTCAGTCTTCATCATCACGACCCATTCAAGAAAACGGGAGAGCTCACGTTTCGTCGCGCTGCAAAGACACTAAAGGATGAGCTTCCGAACTTAACGGAAGAGCAACGCATGGTACGTGTCATGCAACTGGTGGCACTCATAGGCGATGCGCACACACAACTTGAACCAGAAAACCCGGAGTTCGCTTATTGGTATCCAATCCGAATGCTGGAATTTACCGATGGTTACTTCGTTACCAGCGCGCACAAGTCGGTTAAAGATTTAGCCGGCGCACAGGTTTTAACTGTCGCTGGACAACCGATTGAACAAGTCGCCAACGTTGCTCGATCACTCCTGGGTGCTGAAAATGCGTTTGATTACAAACAAAGACTGTACGCCATTCATAATGTTGCGTTAATGAGAGGCCTCGGATACGCGCAAGCAAACGGTGACTTAAAAGTCACACTTAAATTGAAATCGGGTCGGCGGGTAAACCGCACATTATCCGCGCACCGGGGAACTCATCCTCGCTTCGGTGAAAATAATTCTGGTTTTGAGTGGCAATTTACCGGCGAAATGTATGGTCTACCATTCGACACTTATGATGATTGGTTCAGTGCTTATAAGGGCATACCGGCAAGTGCCTTTTTAGAAGCAGACAACTCTCGTCCGCCGCATCTGACCAAACGTTATGACTTTTCGTCTAGAGCACTGCCAGAAAGCGACGCGTACTACCTGCAATTCAACTGGGTAGACGACACTGCGTTCGTTCCTTTTCTCAGGAAAGCCTTACTAGAAGTTGATGAAATGAAACCGAAACGGTTAATCATTGATTTTCGCTTTAATTTTGGCGGTGACGCTAGCAAAGGTGCCGACATGATTGCGGAGTTTATCAAGCGTAAAGATAACCCGCCCTGGGAAGAGTTATATATTTTGTATGGACCAAAAACATTTAGCGCCGCAGTTCTCATTTTGTACCTATTTTTTGAACACACCTTGTTTACTTCCGTTGGTGAACCTGCTGGCGGCGCATTTAACATGTCGGGTGACCCTTTGGATTGGCGTTATCCTACTACTGGCCTGTACTTGAGAATTTCTACGCTTTACTACCAAAAGAGCAGTTCGGACGACCTTAGCTCATTTATATCGGTTGATTATCCAGCGCCATTCGCATTCGCAGATTACGTAGCCTGTAAAGATACCGCGGTGGATACCATTCTAAGTAGTGAAGACGTGCGCGCGATTACACAAGTGGCACTTAAAGAAGGCGGGGCTGCGGCACGCAAGGCGTATGCAACGCGAAAAGAAAAATTCAAAAATCTTTCCTGGTGGCAACCGCCAACCGAAATAGAGCTGCGCAAAACTTGTGATCTTCTTCAGGAACAAGGTCGCATGGATGAAGCATTGGAAACTTGCAAGCTAAATTCAGAGATTAACCCCACCATCTGGAATGTCTGGTACAACCTGGGCGCCATTCAACGAAAAATGGGGCTTGATGAAGCCTTCAGCAGTTATCGCTGCGTTACGGAAATTGAACCCCATAACTGGAACGTTGCGTCTATCAAAGATCTTTTTGAACGGATGGATGTAGATCCAGATTTACCTGCCGGTTGCCCGGTGGAGAACTAGTTTGTAGTTAAAGTAATTATCGGGGTCGGTACCAAAACGGTACTGACCCCATTACGCTTCTAATTATTGTGACCCTAAATATTCCTTAAGCAGCCGACCTGACTTTTATCCAACCGGCCTTGAGGCTAATTGGGTTTTCATTCAATGCTTCGCGCACGGCGTATTTGGCCAACAGTCGGGTGGAATCCAAGACAGGCAGTGATGAATTATCTGCTGTAATGATGAGTGGTATCTCGGTGCAGCCAAGAATCACACATTCCGCTCCTGCAGATTTCAGCTCATCGATCGCCCCACGAAACATCGCCGTTGTGTGTTCTTCGAAAATGCCTTGGCAGAGTTCATCAAATATGGCGGCATCTAGCTGTTTTCGCGTAGCTTCCTTCGGGATCAGGTATTCCACACTCTTTTTCTTAAGCATATTGGCATACACGGGCCCACTCATCGTCCACTCCGTCCCGAGTAAGCCGACGCAACTCCAATCGTGAGCGAGAATCTCGCTACAAACTACCTCTGCGATATGCAATCCCGGTAGCGGTAGATCAGGGGCAATTTTTTCCAGGACTATGTGGGCCGTATTATCAGGGCAAACATAAAAATCCGCCCCCGCGTCTGCAACTTGTCGAACACCTTGCGCTAAATATTTTCCGACGGTGTCATAGTCGTTTGCCTCCCAACCCGGCATGCTTAACCCCATTGGTACTGCGCTAAGCACAGTGGAAGGGTGCATGTGCGGACCGAGGTGTGCACCACCTTCCCTACAAGCGGTAATAAAACAAAGCGCGCCACCTTCGGCACTATGCGCAACGATCCCTAACGTTTTCATTGGATAAGCAATGTCCTAATTTGGGTCAGAGTCGAATTATCTAAAAGAGTACTGACCTCCTCTTTTCTTTTTTACCCTAAAAACGTGGTCTGTCCCCAATTAGATTCAATTACTCTAATCTCGTATCCACCGCACGATCGTATTTACAATTCGTTGCAACATGCCAATCGGCGTAATAATAAATTTTGGCATAGTTTTTTCCTGCGGTTCCGTGCCCAACTCTTTGAGTGCTTTATTCAGGCTCAACAAATCTTCGACGGTAAGAACCAAGCTGGTTTCATCAGGTTGATAAGTGCTTCCTGCCGGATACGCTTCGCCAGGCGTATTAGACATTTCAATATGCGTACCCATTAGCGCTGAAACCTCGTGCTTTTCTGTGAATTCCACTAAACGCTGAATGCTGGTTCTAAAGGGGTTCCAATCTTTTACATATAAGCGGCCAGGATAAAAGGTATCGCCACTCAGTAGCCACTGGGTTTGCGGGTCATAAACCGCAACGCTTTCGTCGTGATGCCCCGGAATAGGAAAAACAATTAACTCGCGTCCGCCCAGATCGACCGTTGCACTCCCGTTCGGCCAATCACTGAATTCAAAATACTTGCGTACCGCCTGCGACTTAGGTTCTATCAACGTCACGCCAGGTTTATCGCGAAATTGCGGGTCTGCCGCCGTGTGATCATTATGGCTGTGAGAATGCGTAATTAACATCCTCAAGTCGCCAGAAGGATGGGATTTCTGCCATTGGGTTATCAGCGTTTGCAGTGTTTCGTAAAGGGGAAATTTATCGGCGTCGGCTGTAGCACCTGTGTCCTGCACAAATACTGTATGTTCACCAAACAATACATAAATAAAGGGCGCCTCGTAGTGCACACATTTATTTTGACGCAACACAAAAGTGGCTTCATTAAATTGTAAAATGTC
>JAZFYH010000064.1:0-2511 GCA_036443475.1 Gammaproteobacteria bacterium
CTCAAGGAGTTCGCGGAAAAAGCATACCTGGATTATTCCATGTACGTCATCCTCGACCGTGCATTACCTCATATTGGCGATGGTTTAAAACCGGTGCAGCGACGAATTATCTACTCCATGTCCGAACTTGGGTTGAGTTCCGCATCAAAGCACAAAAAATCTGCACGCACAGTCGGCGATGTGATCGGTAAGTTTCACCCACATGGGGATTCAGCCTGTTACGAGGCAATGGTGATCATGGCCCAACCGTTTGCTTACCGTCACCCGCTTGTTGATGGACAGGGCAATTGGGGTACAGCGGATGAACCGAAATCCTTTGCCGCCATGCGTTACACCGAGGCAAAGCTTGCGCCTTACGCCGAATTGTTACTCAAGGAACTGGGTCAGGGGACGACAGGTTGGGCACCAAATTTTGACGGTACCTTGCAGGAACCGGTGGTGCTGCCGGCAAGAACGCCAAACATCCTGCTTAACGGAACCACAGGTATTGCGGTGGGCATGTCAACCGATATACCGCCACACAATATGCGAGAAATCACTGCAGCCTGCGTGCGACTACTGACCGCCAAACGATCAACCGTGGCGCAACTCTGTGAACATGTGAAGGGACCCGATTATCCGACAGACGCGGAAATTATTTCGTCTCGGGCGGAGCTCCGACAAATCTACGAAACCGGTACCGGTTCTGTTCGAATGCGCGCCAAGTACGAGAAAGAAGGCAGTACCGTGGTAATCACTGCGCTGCCTCACCAGGTCTCCGGAAACCGTATCCTGGAGCAGATCGCGCAACAGATGCGTAATAAAAAGCTGCCCATGGTGGAGGACTTGAGAGATGAGTCCGACCACGAAAATCCAACCCGGCTGATCATCGAACCGCGATCCAATCGCGTCGACATTGACCAATTAATGACGCACCTTTTTGCGACGACAGATCTAGAAAGAACTTACCGGGTAAACCTGAATGTCATCGGGCTGGACGGACGTCCCCAAGTCAAGGATCTCCGCAGCCTGCTGGTTGAATGGCTGGAGTTTCGCATGCAGACGGTTATCAGGCGGCTCGAATATCGCCTGGAGAAGGTTGAAGACCGATTGCATATTCTCAAAGGATTGCTTGTCGCTTTCCTGAACATCGATGAAGTCATTGCAATTATCAGGAAGGAAGACAAGCCAAAACCTATGTTGATGAAAAAATTTCACTTGTCGAATATCCAGGCTGAGGCAATTCTGGATTTGAAACTGCGCCACCTCGCAAAACTGGAAGAATTGAAGATGAAGGGAGAACAAAAGGAACTGCAAGCCGAACGCAAGGCGTTGAAGGAAACTTTGTCATCGAGGCAACGGCTCAAGACGCTAATAAAGAGAGAACTGATAGAAGATGCCAAGAATTATGGTGATCCGCGCAGATCACCCATTGTAGAACGCGATGCCGCACAAGCCATGGATGAATCGGCATTGGTGCCCAGTGAGCCTGTTTCCATCGTATTATCGCAACGTGGTTGGGCACGCGCTGCCAAGGGGCATGACATTGATCCGCGTGCGTTACAGTACCGGCAGGGCGATGACTATCTTGCCTCAGCAATCGGTCGTAGCAACCAACTTGCCATTTTCCTGGATTCAACTGGGCGGAGTTATTGCGTACCCGCACACCAATTGCCATCTGCGCGGGGCCAGGGAGACCCGTTGTCCAAGAAACTGAATCCACCTGATGGCGCAAGTTTCGTTGGCGCAATAATCGGTGACTTGGACGACTGGTGCCTGCTTGCTTCAAATGCAGGTTACGGGTTTGTTGCAAAATTGTCCGACCTGCACACTCGTAATCGGTCCGGTAAGTCGGTCTTATCCATACCGAAAGGTGGCAAGGCGCTGGCAATTGTGCCGGTGAACAGTCCTGAAACAGACTGGGTCGTCGCGGTAAGCAGCGAAGGCCACATGCTGGTATTCCCCATTGAAGAATTGCCGCAACTGGCACGCGGCAAGGGAAACAAGATACTCGGTATTCCGACCAAGCGTTTCAAGGAAGGAGAGGAATTCATGAGCGCTGTGACCAGCCTGCCGGACGAGGATGATTTGCGGCTCTACAGTGGCCAGCGCTTCATGACCCTAAAATACCATGACCTTGATCATTACGAGGGGGAACGGGGTCGCCGTGGGCTGAAACTACCCAGAGGTTACCGTAAGGTTGATTCATTGATCTGTGCTTCAAGGGAAACGAACAGGGAGCGCAGCGAATAACACCCTATACAAGTTCAGGTGGGCAGGCGGGCGTCTTCCACCATCACGACTTCTGGCTCCTGCACACAGTTGCCCTGAATGTAGCTGATACCTAGCTGGAAAAGTTCCGCCATCATATTCGCATCTTCAACGCGCTCAGCAACCGTCGGAATATTCGCTGCCTTGGCAGTTTTTACGATCAATTCAATCAATTCGCGTTTTGAAGCGTCCGTGAGATTTGCCATGAATGAACCGTCAATCTTAACGTAATTCATTTTAAACAGCTCAAACATCTGCATT
>JAZFYH010000065.1:0-3856 GCA_036443475.1 Gammaproteobacteria bacterium
TGTCCTGTGGCGAATTACTGCCTAAACCGCGACAGTGAGACTGTATGCTGGTTCAAAACCGGGTCGCCGTAAGGCTAATCTCCGATTGTTAACTGCCGGGATTTTGCCGGGATCAGTCCTGACCCGTTATGTGTTAGGCACTTACGTCCACGGGCATCTCCAGTTTGCCTATTAATAACAATTATGTTGATTTGCATGCTGAATTGACCCTACTTTTGCGACCTGGAAATGACCCATCTCAAGCAATGCGAATAGCATCATTTTCAAAGATATAGGGAGCAGTAGACGGGTCAGTTTTCGGTGCAAGAAATGGCCATTTTTGGCTCAAATTTCGGTGCAAATCAACAATCATGTGTACCAATGGGCTGCTTAGTCGCGCCGATAGAGTTTTTGCGCCCTACAACAATCTCGAATTTGTAGTTCGGAGATGTCGAGACCTCGCCTCCCGACATAAATGCGCATGCGCCGAGCAGCAAGGCAAACGAAATAGTACAAGCGTACGAATATCGTCGTTTGCTGCTGATTATGAGGTCTTCATTGCCTACCCTTTGTCTGCAACGATGCTTGAAAGGAGCATACGCTTGTGCCCCCCGGTTTCAAAGTGTAATGAGTTTGTGCGCAAAGGCATGCGCAAATTGATTTGTGATAGTGGTTGAAGCACTGGCACTTCTGGGAGTATTGTTGTTATCAAAGAAACCCACATGAGATGGGTGATGAATAGCGTAGCGAAAATTCTCTTTGACCGTATTCCAGTTCAGCGATGCGCTGAAGCGTCATTGAACGAATTAAACGTTGAGCGCATCCGGCGGCTAAAAAACCAAACAAGCAGGTCGCTGCGATCAGTCCGTGCTGCCTCATGGAGAACGACATGATTAAGAATCTACTTACCGCAATATCAAAACTAGGCGTGTGGACAAAGTTGCTCCTGGGACTGCTAATTCTTGCTGGCGTTTGGTATTTGATTGGATCTGTCAATCAGTACTACGGCTATTGGGATAAAGATGAGGACAGGGGGGCAAAAATGGTTCCGAGTGATCCGTTTGATGAAGAACTTACCAACATAAGCTATCTGCCGCAGGGTTGGGACGAAGCCGATAGCCTGTGGTTTTACAACGCGACCCAGGGATCAAATCTGTTGCCATACGACTTTTTCCTGTTTCTCGAACAGGCCGGGAATGATGAGATATTCCGAAGCGATGAGAACATTAACAGGTATCGCTACCTTCCCCAGAAAGAGACATTCAGTAACCCTGATGCGCTACCTGTTGGCATGGCCAGAGATACTTACGACGGGAAAGCGTATATGGGCTTCACTTGCGCCGCCTGTCACACCAGCCAGATAAATTTTGGAGGGATTGGTATCCGCATTGACGGCGGTCCATCTGCCGCTGACCTGGAGAATTTCCTTATCGATATGGCAACAGCTCTGGAAATGACGATTGCAGAAACGCCGAAGCGCGAACGTTTCTACAAGAATGTATTGGGGGAAGGAAACTACAAAAGTGAGAGTGAAATTGATGATGACCTGGAAAAATTCGCCTTCCAGATCAGGACCTATACAGAGGTTAACAAACCGGAGACCTGTGCTGATCAAAATGAGGTGGCGCCAAACTGTACGGACTTTACGCAGGTAAGTTACGGATTTGCCCGGCTTGACGCCTTTGGCCGAATTTATAACCGTGTTCTCCAGCACGTGATTAGTGCGGATCAACTGGCGGAAATCCTGACCAGTTCGCTACCGCCAGATGTGTGGGCGGCGGCTTCCGCGAATGTCATGCCGATATTGGAGGGCGAAGATCAGTCCCACCTGTTAGTACGAGCGCTTGAGAAGCTTTACCCGTACCTGGAGGGTGGGAAAGATAACTCAACGATTCTTTCTGACATACGTCGCGAGATTTATAATCCTGCGAATGCCCCGGCGAGCTATCCATACTTATGGGATATTCCGCATCATGACTATGTGCAGTGGACCGGGCTGGTCTCCAATGGAGGGTTGGGTCCGTTGGGGCGAAACGTGGGCCAGGTAATCGGAGTATTTGGCACGCTGGATTGGGAGGTAAAACCAGGCTGGACGATTGAGTCTTTTCTGGGCGGCCAGGGGACTGACGAATCACACGTTGACTTCAAGTCATCAATTGACAAGCGTAATTTGCGTCGCGTTGAGAAACATTTACGATCGCTAAAGTCACCCGAATGGCCAGAAGATCTGCTGGGCGACATCGACAGGGATCGCGTTGATCTGTTGGGCAAACCGCTTTTTATGTCCTACTGCGCATCGTGTCATGAGAGCATCGACAGGAACGATATTGATCGCCGCATTATCTCGCAAATGAGCCACATCGATACAGTCGGGACGGATCCGGTGCTGGCCAATAACACCATTAATTACGAAGGCTCAAGCGGTGTGTTGCGAAATAAATACGTAGACGCAGGCCCGGGTAAATTGGTGCTAGCGTCGAGATCCCAGGTGGCGCCTCTGGTCCGCCTTTCCACGCGAGGCGTCGTAACTGCCTGGGACCCAGACAAAAACATTTTTCGCCGCAGCGCAGAGTGGCTTTTCGACACGATTAAGACTCTTTCTGATAACAAAGTCAAAACCACGCTCAAGCACGGTGATTACGACCCGCCAACAACGAACAACCCGTTCGCACCGCTGCGTGCCTACAAAGCGCGACCCCTGAACGGCATTTGGGCGACTGCCCCTTACTTGCACAACGGGTCGGTGCCAACGCTTTACGATCTGCTGTTACCGAAACGCGATGATGGGGCGGAGGCATACGCTGCTGTATATGGTGAAGTATGCGGCGAACCGATTGAATTTCGCCCGGATACGTTTATTGTCGGGTCGCGCGAGTTTGATGTGACAAAAATCGGCTTCAGATACAGCGAATATGAAGGTTTCAATTTCGAAACCGACATCTCGGGCAATTCCAATTCGGGTCATGAGTATGGCAGACCGGCTCAATCAGATGCCGGGGAAATTGTGTATCTTTGCAAAGACGAGCGAATGGCTATCCTCGAGTATATAAAAACCTTGTAGTTGCGTTTCACCTGGGGGCTGTAGGTGTAAGGCGCAATAACGCCATCGGAACCACGCTATCGCCAATAATGCGATGCCTACGCACCCATGGAAAACATAGTTCGTCAGACTGTTAGTTGATTCAAATGCCAGGCATCTGCGGCCAACCGCCGATTGTAGAGTGCCGGAAAATTGCCGGGATCAGTCCTGACCCATTATGACTTGTTAGGCACTTGCGTCCGCGGGCGTCTCCAGTATGCCTATTAATAACAACTACTTATAAACGCCCAACTGTCTTCGGGAGGCAGGGGCCGGAAGTTCAAATCTTCTCACCCCGACCAATGATACCAACGCATTCAGCGTCTTCAGTCGGAACAATATAGCTACGAGTTCCACTTACGAGTGGCAACCTACGAACAATCTCGCCGTACCCATATATAAGTGTGGTTTGCGCTAACAGCATCGGCCGCATTCACGCTTCAGATTCCTCGTAAAGCCAGTGAAGTCCTGGGACCTTGGATTGGTTCAAGTCACCGACGTCCGCTTTACGCTCGAAAGCGGACATTAATCTAATATTGGTGAAAAGGTCCGCTAACGACCCAAAGCGGACGTTATCGCGATCAGAAGCATCCTAACTTGAAGGCAGGCAGTGCCAAGGCCGGAGGGTGTAGGCGGTCGACGGCGCGCGCCGTGATCGGAGTCTTTGGCGCAAACACGGTCTATACTACTTACTGCACACGCAGGAGATGAGCAGAAATGCTGCCACGATCTGAGCGAGAGATTTTTGGGGCAACGGAACAGAAGAAGCGTTTCGATGCAGACAGCGCCCGGCGGATT
>JAZFYH010000066.1:0-4666 GCA_036443475.1 Gammaproteobacteria bacterium
AAAAAATAACCGGGCATGCCAATTTATTGGCCGAGTAAAGCGGAGAGCGTTCCTTCCAGTCGACCATTGATTCCGGTAACGGGCCAATGAGCGTATCACCGTAACGGGATTCAAATTTCCCGGTGTCAGCCATCGCCGACTTGAGTTCACTGAGGCCATAATAACTGGCGCCAGCCGCAAACATCTTGTGAAAGATCAGCGCGCACAACACCGTGAATCCGCCGGCACTGCTTCCGGATACCACCATGCGTTGCGGGTCAACCAATTGTTGGCCGGCCAGGTAGCGGGCACCGGCAATAATGTCGGCGGTATCGATGATTCCCCACATGCCGTAGAGGTCGCGCCGATACGCACGCCCGTAACCAGTACTACCCCGGTAGTTGACATCCAGCACAGCGAAACCGCGACTGGTCCAGAACTGGATTTTCAGATCCAGCGTGCGGCTGGTGGACGAGGTTGGCCCACCGTGGCATTTCACTAACAGTGGCGGTTTCTCGCTTCGGCCTGCGGGAATGTCCTGGTTGGCAGGGGGGTAGTAAAGACCATGTGCCATTTCACCGTCTTCGGTTGGAAAGCTGATGTCCTGTGCCGGCGAAATATACCCGGCGGCAACCCGTGCGCTGCTGGAACGCTTCAGAATTTTCGGTTCGGGTTTGTTCACGTTCAGGTAAACAACGCCGCTTGCTTCATTGTCTGATCCAGCAAGCATTACTATGCCGTGTGCGTTTGCATGCAAGTGTTCGATGTGCGAATACGTAAGATCAAGCTTGTCCAGTCGCCCACTGGGAATGTCAATTAATGCCGCCTCCCAGTTGCCGTCGTAGGTGTACGCGGCTACCAGGGTGTGATTGTCGATGACCCCATACGTCGACATGCCGAACACCCATTGCGGCAAGCCGAACTCGGCGTTCATTCGCAGCACGGGTCGAGACTCTCCGTTCCAGTGGTAGAGATTCCACCAATTACTGCGGTCCGAAACGTAAACCAACTCGCCGGCACGCACCCACTCCGGCTGAAAAACGGACTCGTCTTCATTGCCCGCAATAACACGAGCGTTTATCAAGTTGCCGTCCGGGTTACATTGCGCGACAAATAATTCCGTGCCATCCCAGGGCATGTTGGGATGATTCCAGGCGAGCCAGCATAGCTGGCTCCCCAGTGTTGACAGCCGAGGTGAACTGTAAAAATCGTAACCGGCAGCCAGCGTTTGCAAGCTGCCGTCCTCAAGATCTATTGAAACCAGCGAATTTTCTGTTTGCTTAAGTCGTGCACCACTGCGCTCTGCAATGCAGACGATGCGATTGCGATGCGTATCATATTGCAGGTCCGCAAAACGCAGGCTGTCTTCCTGGATGACACAAAACGGTTGTCGGCGCGGCGCAAATTCATAAATGCCTTGGTCAGGCTTGTTAACGATCCACGCCTTGTCGCCGTGCACTGCAAAGGCCCCACCACCATACTCGTGCACACGACTGACCACATCATACTTTTTGCCGGTCACCGCAGTGGGTCTTCCCGATGGCGTACAACGCACCAGGACATTGCGACCTTTTTCGGTAGGTCGGCTTTCCACCCAGTAGGCAATATTACCGACCAGGCGGGGTTGCATCAGGCGCAGGATTTTTCCGCTGAGCATGCGAGCATTGATGGGCGACTTCCATGTACCGTAGGGAGACAATCGGGTCTTTGCCATGCGTTACTCCAGCTGAAAGTTGAACCGGTTGGTGTCGGTTTCATTCCCTTTGTTATTCACGTTTCGTTCAATGAACAACACGCTTCCATCGCGATGAACAATGATTACGGTGGATGCACGAGTTCCGTAACGGTCCCCAACTATAAAAGGTGCGGACAGCAATTTTTCGGTTTCTCTGCCCACGCCGGTGTCCGGCAACAAGGCATCGTCCGCCTGCTTTCGGTCAGCAAGTATTTCCAGCATGCGTTGCTCGTCCGGCTCATCCTGCAGCATATTGGTAACACCCTGTCGCAAGCGTTCCACTTTCGGCCAGGGCGTGTTCAACAAGTGGTTGCTCAAGCCGTGGATGCCATCGGCTAGCTGGCCATTGCTGCCACCGCGGTTGGAAAAGTAGTGTATTTCCTGCCGGTTGCCGAACAGCAGGTTAAAGCCTGTATATCCATGTGCGGTGGAATCAAGCAAGGCAGTAAATTCTTCTGGCGACTGACTACTTGCGAGAAAATCTGATACCAGCAAGCCACGGGACCGTGCAGTTTTATCGGACCGTCGCCCGTCACGGTAGTTGGTAACTACGGCAAACCGCCCGTCACGACCAATCCCCAGCCAACTTCCGCCGGCTTGCAGATCGCGGCCGCCTAGCACCTCGGGCACATCCTCCCACCAGTGTGCCTGCCGCGTTGCACGGGTGTGCATTTCATCACGGTTACCCGCAAACACAAACGGGTAATCAGGGTGGGCATTCCAGGCTAGCAGCAACAGGCACATGCAAACCAGTATAACCGCCGGGCCTTATTACTCGAGATTGATTCGCAGGATGATAGGCCCTGCCAAATCTTTCGCGTTAACCAGCTGGTTTTCTGCATTGAACCGGTTCCAGTGACTATTGGCCACTAAGAGTAAGTCATGCTCAACAACCTGGCCCAAGGTCGGTTCGTCGAATTCATTCAGTCCTGACGCGAGGATCTCCGTTGCGGTCACGGCATCGCCCGTTTCGTTCAACTCGATTCTCGTTACACGGTGTGGTTGTATCCCGTTTTGAATTGCGATCAAGTCATTACCATGACGGTACAGCCCATCGATGCCATACAGTACGCTGTTAGCTGGTGCACTAACTCTGTGTAGTTCATGATTGTCAAGATTCAGGCGAAACAGTCCGCCCGTGTAGTCCGCAATATAGAGATATTTATTGTCGGCGCTTGCAACAAGTCCTTGCGGTGAGTGCAGCTTTCCGGTTGCTACAATGGTTTCGTACTTGCCGGCGGTGGGATCCAGCCTGTACACCGCACCACTGAGGCTATCAGTTGTGTAGATGCCGGTTTCAATTAGTATCAGGTCGCCGAGAACTTGTCCCCGTTCGTTGCTGCGGTGTAACGGATAACGTCGAAGTAAACTGCCATTGCGAAGTGAATATCGCAGTATCGCGGTTTCACCCAGTTCTTGTTCTGGTGTGTCTGTACCTTGTGCAATGGCGGCGGTCGCAACCCATAATTCATCGCGCTGTGGGTCTATACGCATACCAAAAACACTCCACTGGAATGCCGAAGCAAACAGTGTTTGCACACCATTTGCCTGAATGTGAATAATCTTCGACTTGTGAATGCTGCCGAGGTAAAGCGTGCCATCGCGTTCGTCGAAGGCTATACCTTCCGGGACGAAGTCGCGCTCATCGTATTCAAAAGCGATAGTTGCCGTGCCGAACGCTGCACTAATCACTTCGAAGCGTTGTACCAATTCAACATGTCTGGGATGTTCAGCTAACGACGCGAAAGGTTCAGCACTGATATCGAAAACCAGGCTGCGCTCGGCAAGATCAAACAAGGTTTGCATTGCTGCGTCAGTGTTTCCGGCAAGGGTTTGCGCCAACGCAAGATTGTACAGCATGCCTGGATAATCGGGGCGGACACTGAGACATTCGTTGGCAACCGTTGCCATTGTTTTGAAATCACTGGCCTGGTACGCAACAAGCAGACGCGATCGACACTCGCCATAGGTTTCCGCCAGGGCGGCAGTTGGTAAAAGGAGAATCAACGTGACTAGAATTCGAAACATGATTATGTTTTGTTCGTAATATAAATAATGACGAACGCCTAAATTTTATTGTTACGCAACTCGGAAAGTAGATACAGCGTTCCCCGCCATACTACACCTTTGCGTTGTAGTGTTCTGAACATCGAATTCAGTATTGCAATAAGCATCAATAGCATTCCCAGCGGATACAATAAACCGTAGTACCAGCCGATTTCCATTTTCGCAGCGGCCTTCAGGTGCAGGTAGAAGACTATCAGGCTGCTACCGAGATTGAACCAGAACCCTTGATCGGGCGTCAGCAGCAGTGCAAGCGGGGGCCAAATAAAAATCAGTAGCACGAGTATTACGGAAATCAGGACTGTGGTAACGCTGTAATCGAGAAATGCGAAACTGTTTTTTTCCATGCCCTGAATCGCTTCGGGTGCAGTGCGATACCATTCCACTTGCACAAGACCGGAGGAGTCTACAATACGTTGCCGGAATCCAGCTGCACGGATCGCCTTGCCAAGCTTTACGTCTTCATCTGGTCGCAGCCGAACCTTTTCCAGGCCATTAATTGCCTGTAACGCATCGCGTCGTAACAGGTTGAATGCGCCCACGCCGGTTGCATCGTTACCTGTGTCGGTGTTGATTTTCCAAGGCCGCATGTTGAGAAAGAAACTGATGGCAAATGCAGGTAGCATGATTTTTAAAGAGGGTTTTGCATTGATAATTTTCGGTGGTACTGCCAGGTGCGCAACATCGTATTTCTGCATGTAATGTATTCCGCGTCGTAAAGCGTCGCGCGAAAAATGTACATCAGCATCTGTAAACAACAGATAGTCACTGCGGGTTGCAAGAAACCCCTGTTGTAAACCATTGGTCTTTCCCAACCAGCCGTCCGGCAATGAATCCACGTGGATAACGCGCAGTCGGCGGTCTTCCGCGGCGAGCCGGTCCAGGATA